>JAUVIR010000018.1 GCA_030592645.1 Candidatus Fermentibacterota bacterium
ACTATTTATAATTATTATGCATGGAATTTTTATACAGCTACGATTGCTGATGCTATTCTTAATACTACTGGAAATTGGTGGGGTACAGTAAATCCCCTGGAAATATCTCAATCAATTTACTTCGGTTATCCCCGGAATGCTATTGTATATGGTAGCAGCGGTGCTGCTGTCACTGCTTCATCTGCTGACCAGAGGATTTTTGTCCATCTTCATAATAATGGGCGCTTTAACCGGGCTGGTACTACTTTACATGCGATTGAAAAAGTACTTCTCCATTTTCCGATTCAAATTGAAGCATTCTGTAATTATCCTGCCTTTCCTGCTGGCAGGATACATTCTGATTACAAACCTGATGCTGGCAGGTCGACCGGAAATGAATTTCAATGATACCCAGGTGACTTACCTTGTTCAACCAGACAGATGGCTGAATGATGGTCAGATCAGCTTTCTTGATGAAACAATATTTTCCGCCTTTCCAATGACTTCCGAGATGCTGTTACTGCTGCCATCTTCACTGGCAGCTGACAGAATGGACCAGCTTATTCTGGGACAATTGTTCGAACAGAGCATGATCATTGGCTTGATACTGTTTTGCATGGCGATACTGGGATTCGGATGGAAATGGTATCCGGCTGCATTGATCAGTATCACAGGATGCTCCACAATTCTTCTCTGGTGCCATCTTGTCAAACCTGACGCTACAGCACTATTCTTCGTCACGATTGCCCTGACAATTCTACTTAAACAGATGCTGGATAAGGAATATCACTCCGACTTATCAGCATTTATTGTAATGGGTCTGGCGTTGACATCAAAAATTACAATTTACATTGTGCTTATTCCATTTATCATAATGTATGTGTATAATATTTTACATAGTAAACCTGACAGATATTATAGATTTTCAAGCATTATTCTGTTGATTGTACTGCCTCTTATTTTTATGTTGCGGACATTTATCCATACGGGAACTTTCTTCTACCCGCATGCTTCATTTACATCTCTACTGAAGCCTGAATGGGTAATGCCTGAATTGCATCTCACTTACATCACGTTCGCCGACAGAAGTTCATATTTTTTCCCTGAAGTAGGATTCTTTCAGAATATCTGGCATTACTTCGGTACATGGAATTCGTCCTTTTTCCTTCTGCTTGGCGGATATATTCTTACTATTGGAAGAAAATATCTTACCAGAAGGACTCTGATTCTTGCAGGTTTTGGAATTTACGCTATTATTTCAATTGTTCTGTTCTACCCTGCATGGTGGGGCGCGAAATACGGGATAATGCTGATTCCCTTTGCTACTCTTTTCGGGTTGTATATGTTCAGGCACCTGAAATATGGCCTGCTTTCCGCGACTGTTCTGACAGTAATAATCTACTTCATATACGATACATCGCTTTCCCCGACGGAACATTATGGACTGGAGTTCAGAAACGGGTTAATCGAATCTTATGCAAGCAGCAATTGGAAAGTATCCGGCTGTCAGATACTCGATAACCAAAAAGAGTTAAAGATAACCCTCTGGATGAATTCTCATCTTCCGGATAATTCGAACATCCTCTCATTCTACCTGACAAAGCGCTATTTTTCCAATCACAGGTGGATTAATGCCTGGCAATATCCTGTTGCCGCACATTTATATCTGGACAATACAATTGTGGATGAAGTAAATATTCTCAAAGAACTGAGTATTGATTACATCATCCTTACGGAGGATAACCCCGCACCATTTGATGATGAAAACTCCGTTGAACTCTTCACCAGAATCGGCAGGGGAAGTGTTCTTGAACCCGTTGTGAATATCGATGGAAACACTATTTACAGATTCTGTCCAGCGAATCTGACCAGCCTCGATAAAAAAAGCGGCGGGTCGAAACCCGCCGCTTTCGAAATCTGAAATATCAGATTTTACTGCCAGGAAACAATACCATCTTCGATGCTACCGTGTGTCAACCCATTAGGAGCTTCAGCACATCCGATAAGATATGTAGTAGCAAGAGCTCCTCCAGTTTCAGTATATCCAGCATCACTTGTAGGACATTCCATGTCAACCGAATTTTCCATCACGAAACTGTTAGCAAGATCTGCAACAGAACCGTATGCATTAAATCGGCCGTAGTACATGGCTTCAGCTGAGCCAAGCGATCTCATGTTGCTCTGGCAGGCTACCTGCTCTGCCTGATCCTTCACACTGGAAAATTTCGGTATCGCTATGGCAGCAAGGATACCAATGATGACCACAACGATCATCAGCTCAATGAGCGTGAAACCTTTTTTCATTTTGATTCCTTTCGATTCGAGTTAACGTTAACACAAAATTTCTTTCAAAGTACTATACAATGAAGCAATATCTTTGCCAAATCAGATTGAGCACTACTAATTCATTTACAAGCATGTATTATTAGTAATAATATCGATAATACGGAGTTACCAGTAATCTGCAGGTATTGCATAATGCAAGACAGGGGTTCGATTTTGCATTAATTAATTTAGAAGTCATTTAAGAATGGACGGCCGGGATTATCCTGAATTGTGGCATTTATCAGTCTGCGGGCCAGTTCCTCGCGGGACATGCTGAAATCACCGACATCCAGTACACCTTTAGATAGATCAACATCCGGATTGAACCATGTTGCCATTCTCTCAAACCAGATGGAGAAATTTCCAGTCGAAAGTAATACGATATCCGGTCTTCTGTCCTCCGCATATTTCAGTACCCAGCCTCCGTAGAGAAGATCGTTACTGCTGAGAAAGAAAACCGATTCAAAAGGCGCTGGAGCGAAGAACTTAATTATTTCGTTTTCCTGATCAGGCAGCGGCTCCCAGGAAAGAACCGCCGCCGCAAGAACGGCTCCGGCAGCGATCACTCCCGCAATACGTCTCCAACTGTAAATAACGTTCATACCTTCTACAGCAAGAGCCAGAATTACGAACAGTGAAAGTATTGCCGTCTGGGTTGTTCCCGCTGCCATTGGATTGATAATGGTCACAAATAGCAGATCGAGTACAAACAGTATTTCCAGTCTGATCAGCAGTTTTCTATTGCTTCTGAAGAGCTGTATTGCTCCTGTCATCAGAGGCAGTAGAAGGAGAGGCCAGATAATTTTCCAGAGAGCTCCCAGATGACGAAGCAGGACATCATACGAAATACCCCACATTCTCCCGCCGTACACTTCCCTGTACCCTCCCGCCGTTACCTGCCTTACGAAGTTACCCAGTGTTCCAGTGCTGCCCCAGTCTACTATTGCACCCGAAGCTGAATACAATGGAAGCGCAAGGTACAGACTTAATCCAAGCAGGAGACCGCAGAAGAACTGCAGTACTGAGGAGCGTTTGAACTCAAACAGGACAACAAGGAAAATCCCCTGGGGGTGAATTGCAAGGGCAAGTCCCAGAAGAAATCCCGCTTCCAGATTGAAGGGCGGTTTTCGGAAGTATGCAAGTGCGTAGATCAGGAAAAGGAAACCGTATGCATCCCAGATAAGAAGTCTCCCGGCGACAGAAGGCAACAGCAGAATACCGAAAAGGAATACGAGCGATGATACTGTGTACTTCCTGGTTAGCAGGATCAGAGCTGATGCCGCTGCACATGCAAACAGTACTCGTAACCCTTCAGAACCAAAAAGAATCCATGACACTCTTGATAGAAGGCTAAGAAGGGGAAGTCCGGGCGGATGGTTGATGCCTCCGAGCCGGGCAACGGTAAGAAACTCTCCTCCATCTTCAACCGGGATGCCTCTCTGGCCGGCTGCAAAAGCAATGAGGAAAAGTACAAGGAAGCATAATGCTGTTACCGCCAGAGTCAGTCTCCAGCGATTATGCGTCATATATCATCCTTTTCCCTTGCGTACTTTTCAAGCTTTCTGTAAAGTGTGCTTTCGTTAATTCCAAGGATTTTTGCAGCAAGGCGCTTCTGCCCCCTCGCCTGGTGCTCCAGTACATACAGGGTATAAGCTTTTTCTATCTCATTCAGAGTGGGTTTTGTCTTGGAAGACCGCTCAGTGACTAATCCAGAACCTATAGATAACTGTTCCTCTTCACCGGGGTACCTGATGAAGTCCGGTATATCATCCGCTGTTATTTCCTGATCTCGTGTCATCACACAGAGACGTTCAACCACGTTCTCAAGTTCGCGTACATTCCCGGGCCAGCTGTAATCGGACAGTATCTTTCTTGCCTCAGGGGAGATCGTTTTGCGCTGATCGCCTGTTTCACCTGAGTAATCTTCAAGGAATTTGTTCAGAAGAAAGGGAATGTCAGATCTTCTTTCCCGGAGGGGAGGAACATGGAGAGGAATAACGTTAAGCCTGTAGTAGAGATCTGCTCTGAAATCATCGGTCTTTACCATCTCAGCAAGATCGGCATTGGTGGCAGCTATAATCCTGGCATCGAAAGGGATATGTCTGGTTCCGCCAACTGGAAGCACCTGGCGTTCCTGAAGCGCTCTGAGCAGTTTAACCTGAAGTTCCCTGTCAAGTTCACCTATTTCATCCAGAAAGAACGTCCCTCCCCTTGCTGCTACAAGGAGCCCTTCTTTGTCCTTGTATGCGCCTGTGAAGGATCCTTTAAGATGACCGAAGAGTTCACTTTCAAGAAGACTGCGGGAAAAACTTCCGCAGCTGACCGCCATGAAGGGTTTATCAGATCTGCAGCCTGTGCTGTGAATAGCCCTCGCAATGAGTTCCTTACCCGTGCCGCTTTCGCCGGTGATAATTACTGTGCTACTTTTATCGGCAACCATCCTCACTTTTTCAAGCAGTTCAACAATGGGTCTGGATTTTCCGATTATCTCCTCGACAGAGTATTTCGATCGGATCTTTTTTCTGAGTTCCAGGTTCTCCCTCTTAAGATCCCGTTCACTCAGAGCTTTCTCTATCGCTATAAGAAGCTGATCGACTTCGAAGGGTTTAACCAGATAATCTGTCGCTCCCCTTCGCATTGCCTTCACTGCCGAATCCACGCTTGAGAAGGCTGTCATTATGATACCGATAAGCCCCGGGAACTTCTTCCGGAGCTGCGTCAGAACATCAAATCCGCTTATTCCCGGCATCTTCACATCAACAACCAGTATGTCCGGCATTGTATAAAGACCGGCAGTAACAGCCTCTTCTCCCGTTGAATAGCAGGATACTTCGTAACCATGCTCTTCGAGAAGTATGGATAGCCATTCCAGCATAGGCTTCTCGTCATCAACGATCATCACAGAAAGAGATTTGCTCATGGCTGATTCCCCCCTGTTTCCGCCGCCGCAGCATCAGGCGGCGCTATAGGGATGCTAATGCGGACAGTTGTGCCTTCCCCAGGCTCTGATTCGATATCAATCCGACCTCTGTGATCATGTACCACTTTCCGGGCGACGAACAGCCCCAGGCCTGTTCCCTCCTTCTTTGTTGTGAAGAACGGATCGAATATCTGTACCATGATTTTTTCAGGTATTCCCGGTCCGTTATCGTGCACTCTGAGTTCAACCATACCATCCATGGCAGATCTTACAAGGGATACTCTGATTTTTCCATCAGATGAATTCTCAAGAACCTCAACACTGTTCCGCATGATATTCGTAAGCAGCTGTACGAGCCTTGCCTGGTTGCCGAATACTATAAAGTCACCCTCAATGCGGGATTCTATTCCGGTCAGACCGCCGAAACCCTGGCTGGCTACATCAACTGCTTCATTAACGACAGCTGCAAGAGATACTGAGTTCGTATAGGAAACTGTGCTCTCGCGGGATAGCTCCAGGTAACCTTCTATTATCTCCGATATCCTCTTCGCCTGAGAGCTGATAAGTTCGGTCATTCTGTCCGTTTTCTTCCAGTCCAGGGTTCCCATCTGAAGAATATGAGCGGCGCCGCTCATGGATGCCAGAGGATTTCTTATTTCGTGAGCCATGGTGCTTGAAAGACGACCGATCGCCGCAAGTTTTTCCTGCTCCTGAAGTTTCCTTTTCAGCTCGAATGTTTCTGTGATATCAGTCATTGCAACAAGAGCTCCAGCCGAGTTTCCTTCATGGTCTAGGAATGTGCCCATTCTGCATTCCAGGATCGCCTCATCGATGCTTAACTCAATAACCGGAGGCATTCCGTCCGAGAGCTGAAATTCCTTGAGCATTGTATAAATATCCGTATCGCATACTCGTTCACGCCACTTATTACTTAGTGAAAGGATCTTAAGACCGGACTGATTTATGCTTACGGGGGTTCCCGAATTATCTATGACCAGTATCCCGTCTGAAAGGCTTTCAAGTATTTCGCGGGACATTGTCTTTGCTTCTCGCAGCTCTCTGAGGATTCCTTCAGATCTCCCCTTTTCAAGCAGCAGATGCTGTGATAAGTATCCCGAAACAAGTCCTGTAATTGTGAGAAATCCGGCGTATATCATCACGAAGAGAAGAGCGTATTGAAAGGTAATATTTGAAGGGACAGCATGTACCAGCCTCTCAAAAGCACTCCCGGTAGGCGTTACATCTGCCAGACCGGAAATCGAAACAAAAGCCATGGAGGCAATCATCAGCGCGTCCAGCACGGCAATCGTTACTCCCCCGCGAATGCCGAGAAATACACCTGCCGTGAAAGTATGAATGAAGAAGAATGCGGTGAAAGGTCCGTCAAAACCGCCCGCCATTCGAATCAGAACAGACGCCAGAATGGAATCCAGAATGAACTGGACCCATATCTGCCATTCTCTCTCCCGCAACGATTTTCTGAAGAAGAAATCCAGGGATACCGAAAGAACAACCACGACGCCAACGACAGAATAGACTTTTCCGACGCTTGCCCAGCCGAGGAACAGAATGCCGAAAATCACAAAAAGACCGAAGACAATGATGCGCCCCACCTGGTACCAGGTGCGGCGCGTCATCGATAGTATACCCTTATGCATACTCCTTCAGTTCTTCAAAACAGCAGGGATTCAATACTGCTGCTATTGCGATTCTCAGCTCCCTACAGCCCCGATCATGTCGAAGATCGGAAGGTACATGGCAATAACAATACCTCCGACTATCGCTCCGAGAACAATGATCATGATAGGTTCGAGTGTAGCAGTAAGACCTGCGACAGCAGTATCCACTTCTTCCTCGTAGAAGTCGGCGATTTTCATGAGCATGGTGTCGATTCCGCCGGTCTCTTCTCCCACTGCGATCATCTGTGTAACCATACCGGGGAAAACACCTGAAGCCTGAAGCGGGTTTGAGATATTCTCACCCCCGGAGATGCTTGTTCGCGCTTCCATGATAGCATCAGCTATTATCCTGTTTCCCGATGTTTTGGAAGTAATACTCAGGCCATCAAGGATCGACACACCACTTGATATGAGGGTACCCAGAGTCCTTGAGAAACGGGCTATTGACATCTTTCTGAGTAACATGCCGAAGATCGGCATTTTGAGCTTAATCAAATCGATGACCTTCTCACCGCTTTTTGTTCTGTAGTACATCTTGTAGCCGGTTATCATGACGGCGAAGCCGATAAGGATGAGGAGGATATTCGCCTGAACGAACTCCGAGAGGTCAACAACAAATTGTGTCGGTGCCGGCAAAGCACCGCCCATGTCATCGAACATCTGCTGGAAAATGGGTATCACGAAAAGCAGAAGAGCCATGACAACAACGACAACAACTATCATAACAACCATTGGATACATCATGGCTGATTTGATTTTGCTTTTGAGGGCAGTTGATTTTTCAAGGTGTGTGGAAAGCCTGTTAAGGATGGTATCCAGAATACCGCCCTGCTCACCTGCCGCAACCATGTTCACATACAGATCCGTGAAGACCTTCTTATGCTTAGCCATGGCATCAGCCAGGGTTCCCCCCTTTTCCACATCCCCCGAGACTTCTTCGATGATCTGCTGGAAAACCTTATTTTCCTGCTGACGCGCGAGTATCTGAAGGCATTTGACAAGGGGAAGTCCTGCGTCGATCATAACAGCGAACTGCCTTGTGAATGTGGATAGTTCCTTGTCCTTAACACCGGACCCGATTACACCGAAGGTGGCTATATCGAACGATTTACCCTTGATCTTGGATACGTTCACCCCCCTCTGAGTAAGGATTGCCTCCGCTTCTGCCTTTTTAGCGGCAGAAATCTTTCCCGACATTTTTCTGCCGGCTTTATTTGTTCCTTCCCATCTGAACTCAGGCATTTCCGCCTCCTATTGCTAGATGATGTCTCTTCCGGTTGCTATCATCTGATCAAGTTCGTTCACGTCGTGAGATCGTTCGAGAGCAACCTCTCTGGTTATTGTCTTGTTCTTATACAGGTTAAAGAGTGATTGATTCATCGTTTGCATGCCGTACTTGTGACCGGCCTGCATAAGCCCGTATATCTGGTGAAGTTTATCCTGCCGGATAGTTGCCTTAACAGCAGGGTTACATACAAGTACTTCCGCGACCAGCGCTCTACCCGTTCCTCTGGCTTTAGGTACCAGCTGCTGCGTCATTATTCCCAGGATGACAAACGAAAGCTGACTTCTGACCTGGTCCTGCTGTGCGGCGGGAAACGAGTCTATGATCCTGTTTATGGATTCGTAAGTGGAGTTGGTGTGCAGGGTAGCCAGTGTAAGGTGACCGGTCTCTGCAATGTTCAGGGCAACCTGCATGGTTTCCCTGTCCCTCATCTCACCTATCAGAACCACATCAGGATCCTGCCTCAATACGTATTTCAGCGAATTGCTGTAGGACTTGGTATCCTGACCTATCTCCCTCTGATTAACGATACCCTTATCATGATGGTGCACGTATTCTATTGGATCTTCGATTGTAATGATATGACAGTGCCTCGTACCGTTTATCTTACGGAGTATTGACGCGAGTGTAGTCGATTTCCCGCATCCAGTCGGTCCGGTAACAAGAATCAGACCCTGTCGTCTTTCTGAGAAGCTCTCCACGACTGGTGGGAGTCCGAGTTCATCGAACGACAGTATCTCATGTGGAATAGATCTGATGGCACAGGCTACACAGCCCCTCTGAAAGAAAACGTTGGCTCTGAATCTTGAAAGACCTTTGATCCCGAACGCGAAATCAAGCTCCTTCTCAAGTTCAAATCTCTTCTTCTGTTCATCCTTGATGAGACTGTAAACGAGATTCTGGGTATCCTGAGCTGTCAGAGGATCGTACTCCATTCTTTCAAGCTCACCGTCTATCCTGATAACGGGAGGGGTTCCAACCGTAAGATGAAGGTCGGTAGCCCTTCTTTCCATCATATCCTTCAAAAGAGTTTTAATAATCATATCAGGCCGAATGTCCTTCCTCTGTCTGCTGAGCAGCTCTGCTCTTCAATTCCTCAATAACCTTCAGTATTTCCTGATCGTCTTCAGCGGTACCCCTGGTAACTTCCTCAAGCGTTGTAACACCCGCCTTCAGCTTGGCGACAGCATCCATTCTCAATGTTCTCATTCCGCCTTGAACGGCCATTACCCGCAGCTGTCCTGCGGTAACTTTTTCAATTATAGACTGTTTTATATTCTTATCAATTGCAAGCACTTCGTAAAGACCTGTTCTCCCCTTGTAACCCGAACCGCTGCATTTTTTGCATCCTTTACCCTTATACGTCGTAATGCCAACCATTTCGGAGGTGTCTACACCTGCTGCCCTGTATTCATCATCGGAGTATTCATGGGGTTGTTTGCAGTATTTGCAGATTGTTCTGACCAGTCTCTGAGCCATAATCGTTCGAACTGCCGATGCTACCAGAAATGGTTTGATACCTATATCGATCAATCTGTTCACTGTACTCGGAGCATCGTTGGTATGTATCGTGGAAAAAACCAGATGGCCTGTAAGTGCGGCTTTGATAGCTATGCTGGCAGTCTCAAAGTCTCTTATTTCACCCACCATGATAATGTTTGGATCCTGCCTGAGAATTGCTCTGAGAGCCGAGGCGAAATCGTACCCCTTACTGAAGTTAATCTGGGACTGCGTTAAACCCTCTAAATTGTACTCAACCGGTTCTTCAGCTGTATGTATGTTCACATGCTCCGTATTCAGTGAACTCAGAGCAGAATAAAGAGTTGTTGTTTTGCCGCTGCCGGTTGGGCCTGTTACAAGAACGATACCGTACGGAGAGCTGACTCCCTGCAGAAAGATTTTCAGCGCATCTTCGGGAAAACCCAGTTCCCGCAGGTCAAGCTCCAGGCTGCCCCTGTCAAGGATACGCAGAACGATCTTCTCGCCGTTGATGGTGGGTACCGCGCTTACACGGAAATCAATCGATCTTCCATCAATAACGGCCTTGATTCGTCCATCCTGAGTTTTTCTTTTTTCTGCTATATTCATAGTAGCCATTATTTTAAGTCTGCTTAATATCTGAGGCTGCACTTTCTTGGGAAGTTTTCGAACAACGAAACACTTACCATCACGCCTGTATCTTATTCTGAGGTACTTCTCGTAGGGTTCTATATGAATATCACTGACTTCGGTGAGAACAGCTTTGGTAATTATCGAGTTTACAAACGCTACTATCGGACCTTCGGAGAGATTAGCGTATTCGTCCTCCAGATCCTTCTCATCGAGCTCTACTTCCTCTTCGCCCTCGTATCCAAGAGTCTGCACTATCTCCAGATCATCGAGATCATCCTCGTAATCATCAAGCTGGTCTTTTACCGATACAAGAGAATCCTGCTTGCCGTACAGGTCATTCAGAGCTGTTCTCACAGCAGAGGGAGCTGAAGCATAGACAATAACTTCTTTTCCAACTGCGAATTTCACATCATCGATCGCATATAGATCTCCGGGGGAACCCATACCGATATGCAGGTAGTCCTCTTCCTCCTTAAAAGGAGCAAGAAGGTACCTCCTGGCAATCTCATCCGGAATGGATTCTGCAAGGGCGGGATCGATGTCCATTTCATTCAGAAATACCGGTTTAACGGAGTAGATCTCTGACAGATATTCGGTGATAAGATCTTCAGGTACAATACCCATTGATACAAGCTGATCGGCGAGTTCGATTTCGCCAGGTCCATACTCGCTCACAATCTGGTTGATATCATCGCTTGATACCAAGCCGGATTCCATAAGCATCATACCAAGTCTGCTTAGCAAGAATACCCTCCGTTATTCGTTCGAGATTGTTTCGCGCAGAACTTCATCGAAAGTAGTAAGTCCGGCTTCAAGCTTCCGCAGAGCTGCTTCCCGCAGGTTCACCATACCCTTTTCAAGTGCCGCTTTTTCAATTTCTAAACTGTTAGCGTCTCCCTCTATCAGCTGTCTTATATCTTCGTCAACACGCATGACTTCGAAAATTCCCATTCTCCCTTTGTAACCTGTTTTGTTGCAGTATGAACAGCCTGTGCCTTCAGAGAGCTCGATATTCTTGAATCGTTCAGGATCAATTCCAGCATCGATGAAAGCATCTTCGGGAATATGGATGGGAGTTTTACATTTGGGGCAGACCTTCCTGATAAGTCTCTGAGAGGCGATACATACTATAGAGGTACTCAGCATGAACGGTTCGGTTCCCATATCTATAAGCCTGTTAATGGTGCTGGGAGCATCATTCGTATGTGTAGTTGAAAGCACCAGGTGCCCGGTAAGAGCGGCTCTTATTGCTATTTCACTGGTTTCCTTATCACGAATTTCTCCGACCATGATAATATCCGGGTCCTGCCTGAGGTAGGCTCTCAGAGCATTGGCGAAGGTCAATCCGACATCGGAATTCATCTGAACCTGGTTAACACCCTTGAGATTGAATTCAACAGGGTTTTCAGCGGTCATTATGTTTACACCGATATCGTTAAGCTCTGTAAGTGCCGAGTACAGGGTAGTTGTTTTACCACACCCTGTGGGGCCTGTAACCAGTACGATACCGAAAGGTCTGTGAATACCTCTTCTGAATTCTTTGAGAGGTTCATCTTCGAATCCCAGTTTTTCAAGGTCTAGGATAACTGCGCTGCGGTCAAGCAGCCTCACTTCCACCTTTTCACCGAAAAGGGTAGGCAGGGTTGCAAGTCTCAGGTCTACAAATTTCTTTCCGACGAGTATTTTCTGTCTTCCATCCTGAGGAAGATGGCGTTCAGCTATATCCATTCCACCTATGATCTTAAGCCTGCTGACCATCGATGATCTGTATTTCCGGCTTGGGCGCATAACCTCATGAAGAACGCCATCTATTCTGAATCTTATCCTGACGTATCGTTCAAAGGGTTCGAAATGTATATCACTTGCTCCCCTTCTTACCGCATCCGCGATGAGGCTGTTCACGAGCTTGACTACAGGAGAATCCGCAATACTGTAGTCAAGATCATCTTCTTCGATTTCCTCTTCTTCATCATCCTGAATTATCATGGATTCAAAGACTTCGTCACCCATAAGCATATCGGAGTTTTCGACAATACCTTCTTCATCAATATCGGCAAGGGCTTCGTGTATCGTATTGACGTTCTGAACCTTCCCGTTTTCATCAATAGGTACAAGGGCTTCGGAATCAGGGTAATATTTAGCCAGGGCTTTTCTTATCATGCTGGAAGCACAAATGTGGGGTTCTATATCCATTCCCAGAGAGAATCTAAGGTCATCAATTGCAAAGAGGTTGTTGGGATCGGTCATCGCAACAATCAGTTTTCTGCCTTCTCTACTAATAGGAACAACTTCATACCTTCTAGCTATATCGCCTGTTATAAGATGGATGATATCTTCTTCAATGTCTGCTGTATTTAGATTTGAACTCTCGATGCTCTGCTGTCTTGCCAGGAATTTATTCAGGTCTTCTTCCGAAATAGCCTTGATACTCACCAGATGGTATCCGAGTTTGCTGCCGTCCTCACTCTGTTTACTGAGTGCCTTTTCAAGCTGCTTGTTCGTTATGATCCCTGAATTCAGAAGAAGCTGACCTATCTTAATGTTCATCAAGCCTCCAAAATCAACTTATACACCGACCCGACGTGCAACGCTTGTGCAATTCTACATGCTCTGGTTCTGTTGAACATTCTTACTACAAGTAATGTTTCAATAGTGCAATAATGAGCATTTATACTGTTGATGTAAATGACCGGGGTTATTAATGGAAAAGTCAGCGATCCCGTTTCTAGAAATTAATGGTTACCCAGATATTCATTCCAACATCCCGCTGATTATACTGTGAATTGACCCTATCGGTTTTCCAACCGAATATGCCTGTAAGACCGGCAGTTACCGTACCGAAATCGTAATTCAGAGCAGGTTCTATACGCCATTCTTCCCTGTCTGTCTGCAGCTGCGCTCCAACTGCGCTTCCAAAAAGCTCACTTCTCGTTTTGGATCGGGTTACACTCAGACTTGTTGTAAGATCACTCTGGAAACTGATCCTGAGCCTGTCAAACAGCGGCAGCGGTATCGCAAAACCACCGGGAGCGCTGAATGAGTACTGAATTCTAAGCTGAATATTACTGTTGCTGCTTTCGGTTCTAGCCTGCGTTCCGGTGAAGCTCTGCATTACCGTTGTGGTGACGTTATCGGTTAGAGTTATCTGTACATCGTTCAGGAGGGTAACGCTGATATTGAACAGGGGTGTCCAGTTTGTCTTTTTCGTCTCTGTTGTAGCTGTGTAGACATCACTTTCAAATCTTCCGCTCTCGTTTGTTTCGATACTGTATCCGGAACTGGCAGAACCAGTCCTTATGATACTGCTCAATCCTGCAAGCCTGTTCAATCCGGACCAGGAGAAGGAAATGGATGGCCAGGTTTTTGATCTCTGATTGTTCCAGAATCCGGAATAGAGATTTTTATTTTCCGATGATCTGTACTCCACTCGGATGGACATCGAGGAGACAGGTCTGAATCCTCCGGACACCTGCAGGTTCCACCCCTTTGCTCTGTCCCAGGGAACGACATCGTCAAGTACCGGATCGAGACCTGTCTGATAACGCCAGTCGGGAATGAAATACATATCCCTGTACTCACTGCCCTCAGTTTCAGAATACACGATGTTCGGGTCATTGATCATGTTTGCCCAGCGCTCGAGCTTGATCAGGAACCACCTGGGACTACCTGTTTGGGCTTCCTCATCCAGCCTTTCATCCCGCAATCCTGCCAGGCTTCTTATGGTATGAACCAGTCCTATTCTGAGATTAATCCTCCTGGTGGCTGAAATCGAAAACCTTGGCAATCCCAGTGAATCGGCACCTGAGATGGTATGCGGAGCCAGCCTGGACTGACCGTAGTGAGAATCAAAGGAGAATCTGGGGTTCAGGTAGTCAAACAAATTGATATCCTGAGAAACACTGATAGTCTGGTTCCTTGATATCTCCCGACCAACGTTCACACCCAGATTCCCTTCCCAGGGAAACAGCAGATCTCTTACGAGCCCGAGAGAACCGCTGGCAGACAATCCCTTCCATGGGGTGAATGTAATTGACCCGTTGGATGAGAGTGTACTCAATATCGTTGCTCTGGTCTGCACTGTATCATCGTTGAGGAAACTCCATCTTGTTTCCCAGTTGTTCCTTCTCGCCAGCGACCAGCTCACCCGCGACGGTCTTATTCTTAGAAATTCAATCACAGGCAGGCTGAGCAGCTGCATCCTTCCGGGGCTTACGTCATA
Organism: Candidatus Fermentibacterota bacterium; assembly: GCA_030592645.1. GTDB lineage: Bacteria > Fermentibacterota > Fermentibacteria > Fermentibacterales > JCC-6 > Aegiribacteria. The sequence goes on from JAUVIR010000018.1 coordinate 14,520, forward strand.
CGAAAGCGACCCCTCTGCAGTGCTGGAAGTATCGCGGGTTGAAGGTGTCATGCCGTAACCTCGCGAATAGGTATGCACGAATCTGAAAGGATCAATAAAATACCTTCCCGGCAATGATCCGGAATTACTGTTCTTCCGCAGCTGAAAACCTGTGCTCCAGTTTCTGTTCTGACTTCGCTCATTCCAGGATTCCGTGTCATTGAGCCGGTAATCAGATCCGGATTGGAATACAGGTTTTGAAATACTCAGCGACCATGAGTAATTGGCTGGAGCGTATAACGACCACAGAGGAGGTGTAAACCGGTTCAGGTACAATGTCGCTCCGGTATTGTAGGTGATGTGTGTATATCCCTGACCGGACCTGCTTCCCAGACCGTGAAAATCTGAATCTATCTCTCTGTAGTCACCGCTGAGGGATATAAGATCGGCTATATCGATACCGGCGGTTATTCTATGCGCTGTCCCCGTATTACTCCACGGCTGATGCAAAGTGATATCATCAACCCATACCGTGGTGTTCAACGGAGTTAATGAGTTGTTGCGCAGCCCGAGGCTCATCTCCATGATCCTGGCAAAATTCGGGGAGCCGCGTACGGTCAGACCTCCCTCGCTGATATACTCAAGTTCCGATTCCTCCATCCTCGCCTTCAGATCCACAAGATCATCAAGGCTAACCTCAATCACCTGCCAGCCGGGTTCTATACCGACCCCTATCTCGTAATAATTAAGGCTGTCTGTTCCCAGCCTGTAAATAAGCTCTGAATCGTACTGTTCTTCCCCATGCACCAGAAACTTTATCTGTTTGTATCCTGTGAAATCCTCGCCGGTGTAGAAACTCTGGGTCGCAAGGCCCAGGTGCCTGTAGGCAATATTCTCAGCCTTTAAAGAGAGGGATTGTTCGAGCCGCGGGTCGCCGTACTCATCCTCCCCCGGATCAACACCGGGAGGCGGGTCATTGGTGTACTCCGGATTGTCTTTGTTATTGACCGTTGAAACGTACATTTTCTCTATGTGAGATACCGGTGTACCTACCGAATCAATATAAGATACACCCGACTCTTCCCACCTGTTGCCAACGATCTCGAGGTCGTATATCTGCACAGTATCAGCGCTTGTGAAACCATCCACCCATAGTCTTGCGTAGCTTATCTTTTCCCATGTTGGTGTCCCCGTTACGAATCCGGGAATGGAAACGACGTTTGTGTCCGCCAGCGGGATCTCTATGAGCATCCATCCGTTCTCATTAGGGCCGGATACTATGTATTCAGAATCGTTTACGGATATGTTGATCCGGAAGAACGAATTAGACCTGTCCAGCACACCGTTTCGGTTAAGATCCTCTGTATCAAGCAGTCCGTTTCCCTGCGTGCCGTTTATGCTGTCGTACCTTACGGAAGGAGGGTCATCTTCGTTGTAACTGTAATTGTCCCGATTCGGATCGCCTCCCTCGGGCGGGTTTTCCTCATTATCAAAGAGGAAATCCAGACCTCTATCTTCATTGTAATCTGCTGATATATCTACATCACCGTTCTGGTTCAGGTCCTCCGTATCGAGTTTCCCGTTAGCCCTTCTGACAAGCTCTCCAGCTACCCGCTCAAGCCAGTAGGAATCCTCATCTATTCGTTCGCCGAGATCAAGATATATATTGGCATCCGCGGCGGAACCTGTAGTTCTAATGTACATCCTGAGATAAGTTTTGGTCGAAAGATCCAGCCCGTATTTATCCATGCACCTCATTATCCCGCCCCATGAATCACTGCTGCTTTCGTCCGGCTGGAAGTAGAGTTCCAGCACATTGTTCACATAATTATCCTCCTGCCTGCCGACAATATTTGGAACGATGTCTTCAAGTTTCCATCTTCTGTACGTATTGTACCACCGGAGTTCTCCTGCCGGGTAATCCTGGAAACCAGCTGAATATGGAATACTTGAAAGGTGCCAGGCTGGTCTGCTCTGACCTATGGGGAAGGCGGTTTCCGTGCCCTCCATATCATCTATGTAGGCTTTCCCGTCTACATTCGGATTGGGAAAACTCATGGCTATCTCACCGGATATGGTCGCATTGCTGGGGGCTTCAGTGTTAATCCCGGGAATGAGGTTCGCAAGATCGGTAAGAAATTCAGGTTCAGCTTCGAAGTGCGCGTCAATATCGGCTACCAGAGTTCTGGTGGATTCCTCTCCGACCCTCGGTCTGTCCCCCGGTGTGCTTGCGCTCTCGAACATTACGGTGGCTCCCAGCCAGGAATCAGATCCTATCTCGTAAACGGCCCTTGTTCCTATCAGCGTCTTCTTCTGCATGGCGAAAAGGGGAATGTATTCGAAGGTGACGCGCACGGTGTTACTGGGATTCTGGGCATCTTCGGCGGCTTCTCCCATCAGCGTAAGCAGACCGATTTCATAGATAATCGTGTAGTCAACGTTATTGACAAGGGGTCTTGTACTTCCGGCCATGGTAAGAGTAACCTTTTCACTGCCCGGTATTATGCCCATGCGCCCCAGTGAATAGGTAGTTGAAGCTGCCCTGTAACTCACCTCTATGAAGTACTTGCTCTGAACGGGAAGGGGATTGTTCTCCTCGTATACAACCGGGTTCGTAACCTCCAGAGTGACATCGGTAAAGGGTCTATTCTGTGGAAACACCAGAAAACCGTTATCCCAGTCAACGGCATTTTCCTCATCTGCAAGAGAACCGTCGCCGTTGATATCAAGCCCGAGAAGCTCTATGAAAGGAACTCCATCCTGAGTCTGGATGGGGTCTTCGCCAGACCTGGTAAGATAAATTGCACAGTTGAAGCTCTCCTGAACGATGTTGTTGGCTCCTAGGAAATACCTGTTCCTCAATTCGTAGTCCCATGTGGGATCGGTAGGAAGTGGATTAATCTCTTTAATCAGTTTCAGATTCCAGTCCGAACCCGGATTAGCGTTACCGATGGTGTCACCCGCTGTGGTGACCATCCAGATGCCAATCCTGTAATTGTTGTTGATGGGCCTTGTGAAACGGATGGTAGTGGCTGAATCGACAAGGACGTAATCCAGATCAATGCCGGGCTGAAGTTCATCCCAGTAGCCGATGTTGGTCGTACCGGTGCCTTCAATGAAATAAGCCCCTTCAACCGCTCCGGTTTCCTGATTGTTGGTTCCATCATCGTCATCCTGAAAAACCCTGATCGATGCGATCTGAGGCTGGACAAGGGAATCGGGTGAGGTGTAGAAGAAGTAGTTATCCGCAGGATGTATGTCCATAATACTGTCTTCAACCAGGGTTGCCTGCCCTACAAATTCCGAGGATTCTGTCGATCCGGATTCGCGGCTTGCTATGGTTGTGAATTCAACGGGGCCTACCTGCGCAACTATCTTGGCTCCGAATAGCCCCTCGTGCGGTATGCTGTACGAGACGAATTCAGGTCCTGTAATAGAAAGGCTGATATCCCCCATCTCTATGCTCTGTATTATTTCATCCTCATACCCTTCGTATCGCAGGCTGACGCTGCTCTGGGGACCGAAGCTTCTCTGGCTGTCATGGTTTACATTAACATGTATCTTCTCACCGATGGTTCCTTCCAGCTGAACCCTCAATTCCTGTTCCATCTTGAGATCGGGGAAAAGGGACTGGCTCTGCCCCTCAGTCTCAACCGCGTTCGGCCTGTAATGGCTTATTCCGGAAAGTGTGATCTTCTGGTAACCGCTTATATCTATCTGCCCGCCTTCGCCTATTGCGCCGGCCAGTACCGGCGGCATGTCCAGGGGCAGGTAGATAGTCGGGATGAGAGAACCGGATGTCCTGGATGTACGAAGGCAATTGCTGCTGTTCATGGCAGTCCATGTATCCCGCAGAGTCCACTCCATCGACCGCTGATTCAGTATATCGAGGGGAAAACAGCCCGATGTCGAAACAGGGGAGGATCTGTAGAAAAGCCTCCAGCAGATGAATCTGTTCCGAAGAGAATGCACCAGCTGCCATGATACACCGGGATCAACGAGCATATCGCTTGCGTATTCGGTTTCCCATGGATAGGCGGGAACGAGCATGGGAGTACGCACTCCGGCTGCTCCGGCAGCTGCATTTGATATGAGCAGCGTGACAAATAGCAGAATTATAGTTCTTATTTTCATACGCAGATTCTAGTCTCCAGCTTACTCATGGTTCCATTCTGAAGTGGAAAGAAAATTAGATACAGGGTATAATTGTCCTATTGTATGATATTACCGAATGCCAATAATGAGAATTAAATGAAAAAACTGCAAGTTTACACTTTAAGAGAATTCACCGCGCCCTTTCTTCTATCCTGCGGTATCTTCACTTTTGTGATGCTGCTGGATAAATTGCTGGATCTTCTGGATATGATCGTAAGCAAGGGAGTGCCTGTAAGAACCGTTGTGGAAGTATTCCTTCTTCTGCTGCCCTCGATGGTTGCTGTGGTGATTCCGATGGGAGTCCTCGCGGGAGTTCTCATGGCTATAGGCAGGATGGAATCCGACCTCGAAGTAACCGCAATGAAATCTTCAGGCATAAGTATCTTCATGCTCATAAAGCCCCTGATGCTGGCAGCTCTCCTCCTCACGGCAACCATGGTTCTCTTCAATAATTACGTTCTTCCCGATGCGAACCACATGGCCAAGAACCTCCTGCTGGACATCGGTACAATGCGGCCAGCTGCAAAGATCATACCGGGAATGTTCGTAGAAGATATCGAAAACTACAGGATAATCGTGGAAGAAAAGGACGACCTGACCGGTGAGCTTGAGAACGTCGTAATACATGAACGGGTTCCAGGTATGCCCGGTAGAACTATTACGGCTCTGCGGGGAAGAATGGAACCTGTATCTGCCAACCGCTTCCGCCTGGTTCTTACCGATGGCCAGATGCATGAGCTGACGGATAACGGTGAGTATAGAAAACTGGATTTTGAAGTGTACACTGTTGAGATAGTCAGATCAGAGGAACTTATCAGGCAGAACAGGGATAACCGGGGAGACAGGGAACTGTCTGCAGGTCAGATGCGGTCGCTTGTTGATTCTCTTGAGAAACAGGTTGAATTTTTTGAGGATTCACTCCTCAGGTCCGGAAGTGCGCCCATTCTTGCCATGATCAATGATTCAACTCTCCTCACCGGAAGAAGTGCTTTCCCGCCTCCTGACAGTGTTGATGCACGAACATGGTTCAATCTCTCGAGGAATTTCCTGGCGCAGCAATCCGGTGACCTCCGGATTCTTGCGGACCGCAAGGCTTCCCTGCAGCGGAGCATTAGCCGTTACAGGGTTGAAATCCAGAAGAAGTACTCCATACCTTTCGCATGCATTGTATTCGTGCTTCTCGGCATCCCGCTCGGACTCTCAACCAGGAAGGGCAGCGCCGGTATTGCCCTCGGTGTAAGCCTGCTTGTGATTCTAGCGTACTACCTTTTTCTTATCGCCGGGGAACAGCTTGCCGACAGAAGGATGATGCCCGCGTTCCTCTCGATGTGGCTTCCGAATATCATACTGGGCGCTTTTGGAACAGTGCTCACGGCACGGAGTCTGCACGAAGGCAACCCTCTCCCTCTGGGCAGACTGCTTGCAGCTTCGAGATCATTTATCACAAGAATCAGCGGGAAGAATAAAAGAGCTACTCCAGGCATTTCAAGCGGAAGCGGTACCGCATGATTCTCAAAAAACTGGATGCTTATCTTGCTTCAAGGTTCATAAAGATGATAATCGTATCCGTTTCCTCATTCGTGGTGATCTTCGTAAGCGTCGATGCATTCGACCATTTCACCAGATGGGTGGACAAGGATGTATCAATTGGCGCCTTTCTGACGTATTACTTCTACGGATTGCCCTACATCATCGTACTGGTTCTCCCTATTGCCGTTCTCCTGAGCTCACTCTTCCTTATCTCATCCCTTTCCAAGAAAAACGAACTGGTCGCAATGCGGTCTGCGGGAATAAGCATCCCCAGGATCATCCTGCCGCTGCTCATCGTCGGGGGATTCACATCTATCTTCGAGCTCGGCGTGGGGGATTTCATTGTAGCAAACGCCACGTACCAGCAGACACTGGTGAAAAGGATTGAAATAGACGGTCAGGAACCTATCAACTATTCGAGAAGAAGTAATTTTGCGCACAGGTCACCTGGTGGTTCAATACTGGATATAGGATTCTTCAACGGTCAGTCCGAAACAATGGACAATGTTACCATAGAATGGTTCGATGACAGCAGCAGGGTTACAAGAAGACTGGATCTGGACAGAATGCTGTGGCTCGATTCCGCATGGACAGGTATAGGCACCACCGATAGAGTATTCGGACCATCCGGAGCACTGGTATTTTCAACTGCCGATACACTGCCGCTGCCTGAGGTATCAGAAACACCTGAAAATTTCGGGGCAAGGCAGAAAGCGCCGGGGGAAATGAACTTCATCGAACTCCGGAACTATATCGCAAGCGTTGATGAAGCGGGGGGCGACTCAAGAGGGGATCTGGTCGAATTCTATCTGAAGTTCTTCTTCCCTCTCTCAAACCTGATAATGGTTTTTGTCGGAGCCCCTCTTGCTCTAAGAAATCCGAGAAGCGGCAAATCCTCCAGTATCGGCCTTGCCATACTGCTTGCTTTCATCTTTTTCTCACTTCTCCGGCTCGGCCAGACCCTTGGTCATAAGGGAGCCCTTCCCCCTCTTCTTGCCGCAAGCATAGCCGATATTGTCTATATCTCACTGGGCGCATTTCTTCTATCCAGAGCATCAAAAGCCTAGTACCTTGCAAATCACCGGCTGCAGTATACATATTCTTCCTGTTCTGAAAGAGAATAACATTTCATTTATAACAGCATTACTTTAACCAGGGAGACGAAAATGCCCGAACGTGTATTCAATTTCTTTGCAGGACCCGCTACTCTTCCCTACGATGTAGTGAAGGAAGCGGCAAAGGGTGTCGTGAACTTCGAGAACATGGGAATGTCCGTAATGGAGATATCCCACCGCTCCGCTCAGTTCGACAAGATGTTCTGTGAAACACAGAACAACATGCTCAAGATTATGGGGCTTTCTCCGGACGAATATGCAGTGCTTTTTCTTGGTGGCGGAGCCAGCACTCAGTTCTGCGCTCTTCCCTACAACTTCCTCAAAGACTCCATGACTGCAGATTATATCGTTACAGGAGGATGGTCGAAGAAGGCGGTCAAAGAGGCGAAATTCTTCGGTAATGTGAATATTGCAGCCAGCAGTGAGGACTCCAATTTCAGTTTCATTCCGAAGGAGTTCAACCTGACGAAGGGTGCTGCATACGTACACACAACAAGCAACAACACACTGGTGGGAACTCAGATAAAAGACTTCCCCGAAACAGGTGATGTCCCGCTGGTAAGTGATATGTCGTCCGATTTCCTTTCTCGTGAGCTTGATTTCAGCAAATTCTCCCTCATCTACGCGGGAGCCCAGAAGAATATCGGTCCTTCAGGTGTTGCAGCGGTTGTTGTAAGACGCTCATGGGTCGATCAGGCACGCAAGGAAGTTCCCACAATGCTCTCCTACCAGACCCACATGAGCAAGAATTCACTTTTCAATACTCCTCCCTCCTTCCCAGTCTACGTTGTGGGACTTGTTATGAAATGGATACTTGCGCAGGGCGGAATCAAAGCTGTTGAGGCCGCAAACGTGAAAAAAGCCGGTCTCCTCTACTCCTACATGGACGATAGCAACGGCTACTACACTGGTACCGCGGAAATAGACAGCAGATCTTTGATGAACGTAACGTTCCGGCTTCCATCTGAAGAGCTGGAGAAAAAATTCATAGTCGAAGGTGTACAGAACGATCTCTTCGGATTGAAGGGGCATAGATCCGTCGGCGGATGCAGAGCCTCGATCTACAACGCTATGCCCTACGAGGGTATTGAAGCTCTTGTAGAGTTCATGAAGAAATTCAAGGCTGCAAACTAATATTAATTAGGGACGGAGGTAATTTATTTACATAACGTGAATAATATGTACTTATAATCCATATTTTCAACATATTATTTCATGTTCACAAATAAAAACCCTCCGTCCCTATTTAATTCTCCTCAGGAATTCATCCTCACTGATTATTTCAAGATCAAGTTCGCGGGCTTTTCGCAGTTTCTCTCCAGCTCCAGGTCCGGCAACTACTATATCGGTTCGATCCGAGACACTTCCGGTAACTTTTGCACCGGCCTTCTCCGCCATGATCCTCGCGTCCGAACGGGATATTGAAATCCCGCCTGTAAATACCACCGTCAATCCAAGAAGAGGCTTCCCGCCATCATCGATTGAATTACCCTGAGGGCTGAACCCGGCACTTAAAAGCCTGTTCACCACATCCCTCGTTATCTTCTCATGGAAGAAGCGATACAGATTATCCGCCAGAACGGGTCCTATTCCCGGGGTGGCAAGGAACTCATCAACAGGTGCATCCATCAGTTCATTAAGATCTGCATATCTATCGGACAGAAGCCCCGAAACAGCTCTGCCGACTCCGGGTATCCCAAGGCCGGCAATAAACTTCTGAAGGTTTGTTCTCAGACTTCTTTCCAGTTCAGAAAGCAGATTGTCCGCAGATTTCTCCCCCATCCTGTCCAGTGATACAAGCTGGAGCCGGGTAAGGCTGTAAAGGTCTGCAACATCATTAACCATATTCCTTTTCGTGAGCTGCTCCGCCAGTTTGCTGCCGAGTCCCTCTATATCAAGGGCATCCCTCGCGCCCCAGTGAAAAAGACTCTCCCTGAGCCTTGCAGGACAGGATGGGTTCATGCATCTGTGAGCGGAGGCATCCTCTTCCCTAGCAACGGGTCCGCCGCAAACCGGGCAGTTCCGGGGGAACTCAAACAATTTCCCTCTATCGGTATCCGATCTGCCAAGGGATCTTACCACTTCAGGTATCACGTCTCCCGCTCTTCTTACGATTACCATGTCTCCAACCCTGGCATCTTTCCTGCGAAGCTCATCTTCGTTGTGAAGAGTAGCGCCCGAAACGGTCACACCGCCGACGAATACCGGCTCCAGCTTCGCCACCGGGGTAAGTTTTCCTGTCCTTCCAACCTGGATCTCAATATCGATAAGCCTTGTAACAGCTTCCTCAGCTCTGAATTTCCATGCAGCTGCCCATCTTGGAAATCTGGAAAGAGTTCCCATTTCTGCCTGAAGAGAGGCTTCATTCAGTTTGATAACAACTCCATCGATCTCCCAGGGCAGTTCATTCCGTTTCTGCTCGAGTCTGTGATAAGCGCTTTCAACTTCATCAACGCCTCTGCATACGATATTATGGGGATTCACCGGGATACCGAGCCCCTCGAGATAATCGAAAAGGAAACTCTGTGATGCTATCCCCTCGGGCCAGCGTGCAGTTCCGTAGGCAATGAAACTCAATGGTCTGGATGCGGTTATCCTGCTGTCGAGCTGCCGCAGTGATCCTGATGCGGCATTGCGAGGATTAATAAAGGAATCCTGCCCGGTGGATTCTCTCTCTCTGTTCATCTTTTCAAAATCTTTCTTTCTGAATATCACTTCGCCCCGTACTACAAGATCAGCGGGGAAACCGGAACCGAGTTTAAGTGGAATGGACCGCAGAGTCCTGACATTCAGAGTAATATCCTCCCCGACACTTCCATCTCCCCTCGTTCCTGCTCTCTGAAGAATTCCGTTCTCATAGATGATGGCAACCGCAAGTCCATCCAGTTTTGGTTCAACCGAGTAGGCGGGATCCTTATCAAGATTCAGTTCATGCCTTACACGTCTGTCGAACTTAGAGAATTCTTCAGCTGAAAAAACGTTATCCAGGCTCAGCATTGGCGGATCCCAGAGAATGGAGGGAAAACGGGATAGCGGCTGTGAGCCCACCCTGAGAGTGGGCGAGTCTTCGGATGCAAGTCCGGGCCAACGGGATTCGAGTTCAGTAAGCCTCCGCATGAGGGCATCGTATTCACCATCGGGTATCTCGACCCTGTCTTCAGTGTAGTAAAGCCTGTTGTGGTGACGTATCTGTTCCCGAAGATTATCCACTTCCGATCTGACATTATCAGGAATCATGAAGAGCCTCCATGCGCATGGCGATATCAAGGTCGAATACTCCGGATTCATCGGCGTTACCCCAGATGTAGAATGCCGCTCCCTGATGAACCCTCTCGTAACCGCTTTCGGACCTGTTCACAGATTCAAGCGGCGTAACCCATATATCTGCTTCACGGGTAATTTCAATAACCGTCCTGACTTTTCTCCAGCAGTCAGATACTTCTATCCTCTTTCCACGGAATTCACCCTCATCGGACATTAAATGGGCTTCTCCGGAATCTACACGGTAGTAACGATCCGAGGATTTTCCTGTCATTAGATTAAGGCAGATCTCCATCCCTGCTCTGTCCCCCGGCATGATGGAATACTCCGTTCGAGCTCTTAGTGCCGTCGTTTTCAGCTCAACTGTCAATCTCTTTACGATTCTGACTTTATCCTGTGCGAATTCTCCGGAAAAAGCAACATCGGCATCTGTTATCGCCATGGAAGAGGAAACAGCGGATTTCTGGAAATGAGTAATCTCCGGAGCACTCTGTTTCCAGCTGCTCGAATCCGTGGAGGATGACATTACAAGATCTGAAAAGCATATCCTTCTCCAGCTGTCGATCGTTACTCTATCGGCAAGTCCGTCTTCCTTTGAACCCATATCGTCGTGGATCGTCTTTGCCCCGCCATCGAATCCCGCTCCGGGAATCGACCTGTGATACTCTTCAGGCTGCCTTCTGAGCGTATGTCCGAGGGGCACGGGTTCTCCATCCGTATGCAGGAAGGTAAGCTCACTTACAGTCAATCCGCTTTGAGGATGGATCAGCACCGACTGGGTTTGCGATACGATCAGAGTTTCGTCAGAACCGTCTGCGTTTATATCAGCTGTCAATATCAGCGGATAGCCGTTAACAGCTTTGAGCGCTTTCAATTCAGCCCTGTGCAGTTCCTTCCAGAGGGCTTCCCTGAGGTGGGGAAGATAAATGCCGCCGAATACGCCATGCCAGAACGCACAGTTGCACTGACTCCTCCAGAAATGATGCAGGGCTTCCTTGTCCTCTGATCTCCGGATGAGAGGCTCAGCGCAGAGTATTCTGCCATGGAGTTCCTTTGACTCCGGATAGATCGACAGGAAATTGCGCCAGAATCCTCCGTTAAGGAAAATCCTTGAATCAGAAGAGCTGCCATGAGTGTCGATCTCTTCCCGCAGCTTATCATATTCATCCCTCTGCAGGCCGTGAAGCGCCCATTCCCCCATTTCAGTATAACTTGAAGCGGGAATGTAGAAAGGACCCGCTGCTTCGGCTGCGGCAGCCTCTGAGGGAAGCGTTGGATCCAGCCAGTCGGCAGATTCAACTTCACTGAAAAAGCGGTCTAGCCATCTATCTTCGTAACAGAGTTTACAGGTTCCCGGCCAGACACCGAATTTCTCTCCGTCATCTCCATAGAATACCATGTCTGCTCCGCAATCATGCATCTCTCTGAGCTTCTCCATGACACTTTCAACAGAAGAAAAGGGAATCAGGTATCTTAATTCCTGATTACTGCCGAGCAGCCTGAGAATTTGTCCAGAATCCTCTGTAATACATGGGCGGAACAGGTCCATCCCCCGGACACCAGCCCTCTTGAGGTGAATATCGTCAACTACAGCCCATGATACACCAGCCTCGGCAAGTAATGACGGGAGCTGCGGTTCCCAGACCCTCTCGGTCAACCAGAGCCCTTCCGGTTTTCTACCCGAAATCTGTGCAAGATAGTCCGAATAATCCTCTATCTGCGCAACGGTATCGGACCTTCTGAATCCGGTAAGTATTGGTTCGTACCGACCGCTGGTAAGCAATTCCATTCGACCCTTCGCGCAGAGTTCACCTGTTCTCTCGATGTAGTCGGGATGACTGAGCGAAAGCCACTCCAGAAGTGATCCTGAGATATGAATTGCGCATAGGATCCCATGGTGTTTTTCAAGGGCTTCAAGTAATGGAAGGTAACAGTCATTGTACGCTGAATCCATTACATGGTCGAAGTTTCCGACCGGCTGATGATTATGCAGACAGAAGCAGATCTTCATAAGAACCCTTTTCAAGGATCTGAACTGTGAGATTATTGAATATCATCTGGTTCGTTATTGATATGTCTATAAACTATGTCGGCAGGAAGAATGCCGGAAGGATCGATATCTATCGCCAGTATTCGTTCGGTAGAAGCAGATATGCTGCCCGTATATATTCCCTCCGTAGAACCGGGAGTGAGGTCCAGATCAGCAAAACCTGTCCCTGTATAAACGCGGACTTCATCCAGTATTGAACCAAGGGGGAAATCCTGACCGGGCTGAATCTGTTTTACTGAGAGGTTCAGGGTACCCGAAGAGTCCATCCAGAGAATCTCAAGCTGCGGCACACCGGGGCTGTACAGCCATTGGTAGTACATCTCCCCGTATCCGCTGCTTTCTGGTATCCCCATAGCTGAAAACAATCTCCCGAATGAATCCCCAGAGTGACGGAGGTTACGAAGTGCTCTGGGAACAGCTCTTTCAAAGGCAGGTATTTCATGAATCAGGAACTCTATGACAATCGGAGCCTTTCCGAATATCACAGGATCATAAAGTGGAGATTCATTCAATAATGGATCCGCAATGGCGTATTCTATTCCTCCGCTTAGCTCAGTAGAGTACAGATAGTATTTTCTGAAAGCCTCGCGAAGCTGATTTGAGTCCGATTCATCATCTGCAAGTGCAAATCTGTAAACGGACCATGCAGCAAGCACATTCCGAAGATTATCCGAAAGGTACGTACTCCCTGCAAGGTAGGCCCTTGCCGCTTCAAAAACTATCGACGTGGCAGGAACAGCTGTTCCACGGACAAGGGAATCAGACCATGTCTGATAGCCCCTCAGTGAGGAAAGTACATCCGTTGAAAGGAAAATGCATCCGGGACCGGTGATAAACACTGGAAGATCAAGACAGCTTACAACAACGATATCAATCCTTGCTCCATCGAACGCCATGTTTCGCCACAATACTGAGGTAATTTCATCAGCAAGATCTATCATCCCCAATGCAATCGAATCGGATTCAAGACATATATACATGCTTCTGCCATCTGCAATGGTGTTTTCCGTGAAGCCGCCGATCGCCCATGAAAGCGGACCCATGATCCCTTCTATCGGGGAAACATAGGATACGGTAAGCAGGGAATCGAAAACGTTTCTGGATTGCTCCGCCAGAGGAGCAAATACTTGATAACCTTTGTCAGGTACCGAAATATCGATAGTATAAGCCGAAGGGATACCGCACCCGGGGTAGAACCACATACCGCTCTGGAATGAGGTCGATGGATTGATCTGGAGTCCCTGTCCCATGATTCTATCAGTGGAGGATGATATGAATCCATCCCAGTTTCCCGAATACAGGCCTGAAAACTGTCTGGTGGAATCAGCGGTGCACAATACTGAATCCCCCGAGTTCTCAGCTGATCCTGCAAGGACTTCAAAACTTGTCCCGTTATCGCAGCATGGGAGGTAAATCATCAGCTGGCTGTCGGATTGAGTAGACCTGAAATCAATTGTCAACGAATCCAGGACATACATTTCCCTCCCCATTGGATCAACAGTGAGCCTTATTCTGTGTCTGACTTCCGGGGGAACTGTCACATCTGCATTCACTTCTTCAACGATCTCACTTCTGACCCGGTCGGAAAGGTATGCGGAACGGGAAAGACCGTTGGCCGGTTCAACCATCGCTGCAGCGCCCAGCATCCGAGTGACAGATGCAAGAAGAATATTGATGGATGTATTCCCAGATTTAATCTGGAGAACCGCCAGTTCGCCGCTGCCTCTGTTCCATACTCTTTCCACAACACTGGAATCACCTTTGAGATATACAACAGCAGTAAAACCAGTTACATCCCCGATTGATTGAACATAATTCGTATCAAGATTAAGAAGGTCTCCTCCTGACAGGTATTCCATTCTGTCAAATGGGGATGAACCGCAGCCGGGTACCAGCATTGCGGTAATACTTGATACACAATTCTCAGAGGATACTATCAATTCCACAGGCATCTCGTTCCTGTACAGAAGAGTATCCTCAAATTCCTCTGATGTCAGCATCAATTCCATGTATACACCCTTATCGGCATAAATGGAAATATTCTCATCATACTGCCTGTGGTCGGTTTCGCCGCTGTCTCCGCACGAGAACGCAAATGCAGCGATTGAAACTGATACAAGAATACGAACAGAATTCATCCAGGCCTCCCGACAGTTGCCGCATGATATCACATAAACACAATGGAACCTCTTCAGGTACACCTGAATATATGACCACGCGGAACACATTGCGCAAACTTATGTGTTGACGATGGCAATCATATTTTGCAAATTTGCCCGCATGGAGGAAAATTAATGGGAATTCTGAATCTACTGACAGCTGCTCTTTTTCTCACCGCTGAAGTCACTTTAAAGGATTACGCCGTAACTGGATTCTTCGGCATAGCATCCTTTCTTCTTTTCATTTTTCTTCAGCTTCTCGGAACAAAGCTCTATGTGAAGATCAATGAGTCAGGTCATGTAGGTCCCAGGGTTTTCGTAGTGGTACTTCTTGTTCTCGGTCTTGCGGGAGCTGTTTTCAGCTGTTTCATTCCTAATAGCGAAGCTTCTCTTCTTCTGGGTTTCATTTCCGGCCTGTTTATATGGACGGCTCTGTGCGACATACCTGAACAGATGTGCTGGATATCTCCCTTGAGCAGAAATGCAGTTCTCTTTTTTCTTCCCCTTATCCTTCTATGGGCTGCCGGTATGTTTTTCCTCAGGGAAATCCCGGCTGCTGTTTTCGGTGCGACAGGTTATCCACTTGGAGTCTGGGGAATTCAGCTGGCCAGGGCACGTGTAATTTCCAGATGGGGTCCATCATCCCTCGCGGCAACGATTCTGATACTGCTTACAGCTGCGATTGCAGGCGGTGCGCTGGCACTTGGGGTAGTACATGGTACATTATTCTCCGGTATTATCGGAGGGGTTGTGTTCGCAATAGCAACATGGTCAGCTCTGGAAATAATCTGGGAACGCGGAATGGCTGAGAAACCATGGAAGAACAGCTGAACTAAAAAATGAAATACATCAATCCTGCATGGACGCCGAACGGACCCTGTTTCAATTCGGTATAGTACAGTTCATCAGGTTCAGCATCTCTGATATTACCGGTGTACTCCCGCACTGTCCAGCTGTTGATAGAAGTGCTGAGAATGCCTGAAACTCCGAACTGAAATCCGAGATGTCCCGAAAAGATATACTCCATGGTCGCGTCGGCAACAGCAGCCGCCGAAATAGCAGTTGCATTGGATGCAAGAAGGATCGACCTTACATCCTGCATATGAAAGGCCATTTCAGCTCCTCCTGTAAGTCTCAATCCAAGAGAGGGACTGCTGAGCGGTATCCTCGTGCCGAACTGAAAATCAATACCGATCGAGGATGAATGGTCAAGCCACCCTGCGGTTACTCCACCTCCGAAACAGAGTCCCCATTTCGCAGTCTCGATGCCAAGCCTGACATTATTGCTCCAGTCCGCAGCGTCATCCTCAAGACCTGCTCCAGGTTCAGAAGACATTATAAACCCGGCGTACTCAAGAAACAGGATAGCCGGGGCGGATTGCTCTATCGCGGTAACGGTTCCTCCATCGATAAGCAGACCCGACAGGAGCCGGGCGGTTGAATTAGTGCTTCGGGAATCCATTATCTGAAGAAGCCCTCTGCTTCGGAGGTGCTGGTATCCGTAAATATCTTCAGGGATACCTGTAGACGAAGCGACCACCGCCATAACGGTACCTTTTGATATTCCCTGATCAATTCCAGCCGGAATTGTGAATACTTCACTATCCGAAGCGGTAAAGGTAACTTCAATCGGGAATATCTCCAGAATTGACCTCGAGGCAAGTTCCCGAGCCGACAGAATTGCATATCTGTGCGTGTCAGGTGTGTAATGGTAAGGAAGGGTTTCCTCCCTTTCAACTGTGTTGCTTATTGTTCCGATGAGATTGCCCCCGGATGAATAGAATCTTCCGAGAACTTCAACGGAAATGGTTCTGTAGGTTATCAGTGAATCGTTCCGGAGTACAGTTCTGTCACTCTGCCGGGGAGTGAGTACTTCCAGTGTAAGGAAAATGTCCACTCCCCTGGTTGCTGCAAGGGTTCGCAGTGAACTGAGAAGAGAATCGGGAGATGTATCAAGAAAAGAATCGTCTCCCAGTGCAACCATCTGAAATCTGCCGCTTTCCGCCAATTCTTCGAATACTTCGTCGATAAGAACAGTGTCAGGAGCGAAATCATCAAAATCGATGGAAACAACAGCAAGCCGGGGAAAGGCTGCCGAAAGGTTTCCTGCAAAAAACAGCGCTACTGCGGTAAATATGGTAAATCGCATCCTGATTCTCCCTACTCGATTGTTTGGGCGGGAACAGTACTACCTTCCTCAAAGAATTCCTGAATACCCGCTATGGGAACTACCAGTACGGTATCCCGGTATATAGAGGGAATATAATCACTCCAGGATACAAAGAGTGAATCAAGAAGCAGTGCGGTACTGCTGTCAGGCTGTCCTCCCGCGTCGAAGACAAGTTCAACATAATTATTTGCCTTATAAGCACCTATGTCATGCTCATGGGTATCATGGTAGCGGGAATAAGAATCACTGGATTGGTTCGATCCGCTGTTGCCTTCCGTATCCTCAGATATCCCCGTACTTGAAGGAACAGTTTCGGAAACGTCTGATACTGCAATATCGGCATCATTGGAAAGGGTGACGCTGGCGATATCATCCAGCTGTTCTTCAGGGCAGATACCCTCAACTGCTCCTGAGCATACCATCTCCCCGCGCAGTTCAGTCTCCTCGCACTCCTCTTCGAAAGCGATCAAGCCGGGACCCGCACTGCCGCTTCCACCGGCACCGCCAGCAACTGCTTCTCCGCCCGCAGCAATCATCCGGTCAGCTTCCCAGGCAATGCTGCCTATGTCTCTGAGAGTATCCCCTGAAACATCTTCCTCATTAGCGGGCTGCAGTACCGCAAGTTCCACTTCAGCAACACTATACCCAACACGATCACTGATGGTTTCAATTGAGACATCCTCCGCGGAGACCAGTTCCTCAACGGGTGCGGGAATCGATGCATCTGCATCAAGTTCCTCTTGATCGAATCCGTCAATGTCAGAATTGGTTGATTCATCCTGCACATAACCGAATTGCAGTGTATAAGACGCATAATCAGTCCGGCCTTCTCTCGAAAGCTCGGTGATCCTGCCCTTGAAAGGCTCATTATCCATCATGAGTTTGACACCAAGAAGTACAGCGATTATCCCGGCGACAGCGGGAACAAAGAATTTCCAGCGGGCACGACGGTTCATTCTTCTATAGATAATCCATTCCATAATGCGGAATTTATCCTCTTCGGGAGCTACAAAACTATCCCGCCATGATGCCTCCAGGTTTCTCTGGGAATCGATGAGGTTTCTGCACCTGCTGCAGTGTCTCAGATGTTCTGAAACCTCTTTCGACCTCTCTTCTTGCAACTCACCGTCGAGCAGCATCATCAGAGTGTCAAAATCAGGACAGTTCATTCCCATTCTCCAAGCATAGATCCAAGTTCTTCCCTTATTTTTGTCCTTGCGCGGTTAAGCCTGGACATCACAGTTCCTAAAGCGATATCAAGGCTCTCTGCTATCTCCGAGTAACTTAGCTGCTGATCGATCCTTAAAACAAAAACAGCTTTCAAAGCGGGAGTCAGTTTATTTACAGCTTTGCTTACTGCGCCAAGCAGCTGTTCACTTGCAGCTCTGTCAGCCACATTATCTTCGATCACCTGCTGTCCCTCAGCGCTGTAAGCTTCATCAAAATGCACTTCGTGCCTTCTCATCTTTTTCTTCGAATAGTTAATTGCGAGGTTTGTTGTAATCCTGTAAATCCAGGTGAAGAAACGGTACTGTGTGTCGTACCTGTCCATTGCCTGCATGGCTCTGATAAATGCGTCCTGAGTGATATCCCACGCCTCATCATCGCTCCCGCACATCCGCCTTGCCACTCTGAATACCCGTTTCTCATATTTCCTGAATAATTCCCCGAAAGCATCTCTGTCTCCATTCTTCGCTTTTCTGAGCAGTTGGATGTCAGGGTTGTCCTCTTCTCCTGCCATCATAAGTATTACACCCAGAAGCATCTCTTATTCCCTTTCAGAAATTGATGAAGACAGCTGCGGCTATGCCTGTTTCTCTCTCGAATACCTCATTCTCTGTACTGAAAGAATAGAGATAGGCATCGACATACGCATCAAGCATACCGAAGAGCCAGGCTGCGGAAGTATACCAGATAAGATCAAGTCTTCTCTGCCTGTGTATCTGGTAAGCCGGGTCATCGTTGTTGATCCTGGCTTCCTCAGAGGCAAAATGTTCGGCTATCAGCCATGAAAGTAAGCCAAGCTCAAGTGTGCCGAAAAATATTCCCTTCAGAGGCTCATCGTTGTAAAATTGCCCCCACCCCGGCAGCACTGCTGAACGCAGCAGGGCAGTCGAGGGATTTCTAATGATAATAACAGGGATTTCTTTGCACGTACTTACTTCTGAACTGTCATTTTCGAGACTATCCGCAAAAGCGTAATCCATACCATTGAAAGCGTCCGAACTGAAGACAAGGAGGATCGGGAACAGCAGAACACATCGCATCGTCAGCTGATAACTCCTCTGGAACTTGACAGTATGAAGCTGACAAGCTGTTTAACATCATCTGAGGTATTACTGTCATCCATTAAACCATGTGCTTTTGAAGTGAGTGTACCGTCTTCTCTGAAAAGGTGTCTGAAAGCCCTGTTAAGGCTGTCCAGCCTTTCCTGCGAAAAACCTTTCCTGCGAAGTCCAATACGGTTCAATCCCCGTACTCCCATAGGGACTCCTCCTGCCAGAACAAAAGGAGGAACGTCCTTGCTTACCCTGTATCCCCCTCCGATCATTGCATGCTCACCGATTCGGACAAACTGGTGGATAGGGACAACACCTCCAACGGTAACATCATTGCCTATTTCCACATGCCCTGCCATGTTTACAGCATTCGCGAGGATGACCCTGTCACCTATGATGCAGTCATGCGCAATATGTACGTAAGCCATGATAAGGCAGTCTGAACCCAGCACTGTTCTGCCCGATTCGACCGTTCCCCTGTTTATATTGGCGAATTCGCGAATGACGGTGCGCGAACCTATATACAGTTCTGTCGGTTCGCCATCGTATTTCAGGTCCTGCGGGTCGGTACCGATAACTGCTGATGGTCCGATTGAAACTGAATCACCTATGAATACAGGACCAGTTACGTAAGCATGCGGACCGATTCGAACGCCTTTCCCGAGTTGAACATCAGGACCTATAACAGCGTAAGGTCCGATTTGCGCATCTTCGGGAAGAACCGAATCTACAACAGCAGTAGGGTGGATCATTCTTTCTCTACCAGCATAGCCATTATTATTGCTTCAACGGCAATCTTGCCATCAACTTTGGCAACACCTTTCATCCTGCACATAGGACCTCTCTTATGTATCATCTCCAGTTCAAATATAAGCTGATCGCCCGGTCTTACAGGAGTTCTGAACCTGACCTTGTCCAATCCGGTGAAAAATACGATCCAGTTTGAGGGCTTTTCAAGCGAATTGAACAGCATAAGTCCGCCGACCTGCCCCATTGCCTCAATTATAAGTACTCCAGGCATTATAGGACTTCCAGGAAAATGACCCTGAAAGTACGGTTCATTGATGGAAACATTCTTCAGACCGACAACCCTCTTATCCGGTACAACTTCCAGCATCCTGTCCACGAGTAAAAAAGGGTACCTGTGAGGAAGAAGATTCATGATATCGTTAATATCCCATTTCTTATCCGTGAGAGGGACTGAATCCCTGGTCGGTCTGTGCACATCAGCGATCTTCTTCACGAATTTCACATTGGATGCATGCCCGGATTTCGCAGATATGATATGCCCCTTCAGCCTTGCCCCCAGCAGGGAAAGATCTCCTATGAGATCAAGTATCTTGTGCCGGACGAATTCATCCGGGAATCTCAATGGCTCATCGTTCAGAATTCCATCATCTCCAACTACAACCGCATTCTGCAGCGTACCGCCCTTTATCAGGTTCTTTTCCTGCAGGTGCTTCACATCTTCGTACAGGCAGAATGTTCTAGCTGGAGCAATTTCTTTCTTGAATATCTCAGGCGACATCTCAAGGGAAAGATACTGAGTCCCAAGGACAGGATTATCGTAATTGATCGTGAAGCTGATTTTCAGGCCATCGTACGGAACAGCAGTAAGGGTAGATCCGAAGGCTTCTATACTTATGGGCTTTTCAATTGCTATCACTTTGGCCAGTTCACCTTCAATTTCCTTGATTCCAGCCTTCTCCAGCACTTCTATATAGCTTCTGACTGACCCGTCTTCCGGTTCGGGAGGTTCATCTGAATCAAGCTCAATAATGCAGTTGTCGATCCCCAGGCCGTAAAGTGCGGAGAGGACATGTTCGACAGTATGAACTTCGTAGTAATCGTAGCCCAGTGTCGTTCTTCTTGACTGCTCCTCAACCTGCCTGACATTCTCAAGACACGCTTTTATCCTGGGTTTGTTTTTAACATCTGTTCTTACGAACACAATTCCTGTATTCGCAGGAGCAGGCTGGAAAGTAATCGAAGTCATCTTACCGAGATGAAGACCTACTCCGCTGTATACTACCGATTGCTGTATTGTGGTCTGGTAATGGTTCATAAATATTATTCCTCTTCTTTACTACTGAATTCCTTCATGAATTCTAAGACTTTTCTCCTGAAATCCGGCAAATCAGAGACCGCAGCGTTAAGTCTGAGGGCTCGTTTATGCGGACGGGCCGGGTAACCAGATACAGTACTTCGGGCCGCAACATCCTTCGTAACTCCGGACTGAGCAGCGACAACAGCTCCATCCCCGATAGAGATATGTCCGGCTGTACCCACCTGACCGCCGAATATTACCCCCGATCCGATCTCTGTACTCCCTGATATTCCAGTTTGAGCTGCGATCAAGCAGCCTCGACCAACCGTTACATTATGAGCGATTTGTATAAGATTGTCTAGCTTTGAGAACCTGCCGATTATAGTGCTGCCAACTACTGCTCTGTCAATTGTACATCCAGCACCTATTTCAACGTCGTCCTCTATGACTACATTCCCATTCTGCGGTATTTTAAGGTGACCTTCAGGGTCGGGGATAAAACCGAAACCGTCTGCCCCGATCACTGCGCCTGAATGAATTATCACTCTGCTGCCTATTACGCAGTCATGATAAACCGAGACAAGGGGATTGATAAAGCATCCAGAGCCGATAGTAACTCCCGGACCGATTACAGTGCCGGCGCCGATAGTTGTACCGGAGCCTATCGTTACACATGAATCCACCACAGCATTCGGACCTACAGTTACATTGTCACTCAATACTGCGTCGGGATGAATTGCAGAAGTCGGATGAATTGCGGAGAAGCCTGAAAGCGATCCGTGCCTGAACAGGATCAATACTTCTCTGAAAGCGCGATAAGGCTCACTAACCAGAATCAGGTTCGGGGCCGAGGATTCAAGTATTTCCCTCGTGATAACAGCAAGGGCACAGGTGGATTCAAGGTATTTCCTGTAATGTCTGTTTCCAAAATAGCAGACCTGATCAGGCCCGGCATCCTGTAGGGTGGAGACTCCAGCTACTTCACTTTCTCCATCCGGTCCGATAAGTTCTCCATTCAACTTTTCGGCAAGAATGGATAACTTCATATCAGTCACTGCCTCCGGTAGATAATTTTTCCATAACCATGTCTGTTATATCGAGTGAATTGGATACATATACAACCAGTCCACCCGATGTGTCCAATACGATATCGTAGCCTTCTTCAATACTCAGCTCCTGAACTGCTTCATTGATACTTGCCACTATAGGGGAGACAAGCTGACTGTTTCTTGTTTCGACCAGCCCGCCCGGCCCGAATGTCTGCGCCAGGAAAGTCTGAAGTTCCAGAGATTTCTCTTCGATCAGAGTTTCTCTTTCCCTTCTCCGTTCCGGGCTCATTACCATTGTATAATCCAGGTCAGCCTGAATGACATCTATCTCTTCCTGAAGCGAATCAGCATGAGCTTCCCACTCATCAATCTCCTTTTCCAGCAGTTCAGTTGCATCGGTCACCTCACCCAGGTTATCAAATATCCTGTCTGAATCTATGACCGCAATTGTCTGCGCCGCAAGAATAAAAACAACAGATAATGCTGCAAGCAGGGCAATTTTCATAACTGTAATCCTCCAAATACAAAAGGGAATCCAAGTTAACCGACAATCCTGTTATCTGTTGTTCGGTTCCCTCATATTCTAGAACATTGTGCCGAACTGGAAATGCGGTTCCCAGCCGCGATCAGGGCCATCAAAACCGTAAGCGTAATCGAACCCTATGACACCAAGCATAGGCACTTCAATACGGATCCCTATTCCTGCACCCCGGTTCAGATCGGAAAAATCACTGGAAGACCATGATGACCAGGTATTTCCCGCATCAGCAAATACGGCAAGCTGAAGCTGATCAATTATCCTGCATCTGTATTCTGCGCTGATAATCAGCATCGATCTTCCGCCTACAATTTCATAACCTTCCCGGGCAGTAATACTGTGTGTGGGATACCCTCTGATACCGTAAAAACCTGTTCCACCCAGTTCAAAAAACTCGTATGCGGGCGGTTCTCTGCCGTCCAGAGATGCAACCATCCCGATCCTTGCTCTGAGGAAGAAGATAAACCTCCAGAAAGATGGAACATACCAGCTTGAATCGATGAGATATTTCTGGTATCCAATGTTCCCGCCAAGAGCACCGCCGGCAAATTCTCCTGTAAGACTGTTCAGGGAACCTCTGGATGCGAACATCTGTCTGTCCCTGCTGTCTCTGGTGAAATTCAGCCTGACCGAACTTGTCCACCTTGGCCAGTCCGTGTTTCGAAGTGAATAATAATAACTTGTTGTATCGCTGGTGATATTGAATACATCGACCTTTTCAAGGCTGTACTTGATAGAGGCTGAGGCGTAGTCCACCCAGGGAAGCGGACGACCCACCATTACAGCCCCTCCCGTCCTGCGGCGGTCATATTCCGACTCGTTGTAGGTAGTATGAAATACCTCACCACCGAGGGATAATGGAGTGTCTCTGAACCATGGCTCCCTGAAGCTTATCTGAACATCATGCTGAGTCTTTGAGAACTGGTAATTAAAGGTCAGACTCTGTCCCCGGCCGAAAAGGTTGGTTTCACCGAGTTCAACGAATCCGCTGAATCCGGTTCCTCCGCCGTATGCGGCTCCAATTCCAGCCTTGCCGGTTGTCTTCTCTTCAAGATCAAATACAATGTCAACATCCGGGGAGTCCTCAAGATAGCGGAAATCCACGCCGACATTACTGAAATAATTCAAGTAATAGATATTCCTGTAACTTCTCATAAGGGCTGATCGCTGGAACATATCACCGGGATATACTGTTAACTGCCTTCTTATGATGTTTTCCAGTGTTCTATTATTCCCTGTGATCTCTATCCTGCGAACATGAGCTCTTTCACCCTCATTTACCATATAGGCAATATCCAGAGTATTTTCCGTCCCGCTGTCTGTTATAAGAGGCTCGATACCTGCATAAAAATATCCCAGTTCCTGAAACAGTTCGTACATTGTCATCAGGGATGAATTCATCTTTTTTCTGCTGTATTCGTCTCCCGTTTTCATATCCATGACCGATAGCAGAACTGAATCCGGGAAAGCTTCGTTGCCGGAGAATGAAATGTCGCCAAAAGTGTAGTATCCACCCTCATCCAGGGTGACCTCGAACCTCAGGTGGCGCCCGTCTTCGAGCATTGACTGTTCAACATCAATAATTCTGACTTCAGGGTATCCATGATCCTGGTAGAAGGTGATCACCGAATCCAGGCTGGCCTCAAACTCACTTTTTCTGTACCTTCCGGAGCGCCAGAAGGAATCCTGCCTTGTATCCATCTGGCCTCTTAGTTTGGCATCGTTAAATGTGATATTGCCATAGAAGTCTATCTCCCCGACTCGAATATCCGGGCCCTCTTCGCATTCGAACAGCAGTACACTCCGGTTATCGCTGTCCGGAGAAAGCCAGACAGGGGTAACCAATGCTTCATGTCTGTGATCTTCAGCGTAAAAGTGCAGCACTACCTTGCGGGCTTCCTCGACTTGTCCCGGTGAGATAGTCTGGCCCGGGAAAAGTGAGAGGGAATCCAGTACATCATCATCATCAAGACATCCGGGATTACTGAATTCGATTCTGCTAAGCAGTCTGTTTTCGTTAACAACTATCAGGAGATCAGCCAATCCTCCAGTCGTGTCGGCCTGTATTTCGATGCTGCTGAAATAACCGAGTCCGAAAAGATCTCTGGTTCCCCTGCTGACATCCGCAGGATTATAAATATCCCCTGTCTCCAGCCCGAAAACCCTTGTGATAAGATCAGTGCTTACAAATGAGTTGCCTGTCACTTCCACCGAACCGATCTCCAGCGCCAGCGACGCTGAGATCATAATTGTCAGCAATGCTGTACTAAATCTCAATTCTCAACTCTTCCGTGTATTGTGTTCGATCTGATTTCTTCTTCATTATTTTCACGGGGGACTTTAAAAACGATGCGGTTGCCATCCCTGACTGCAAGAATGGAGTCACCGGATGAGAATTCACCTCTGAGTATCGCATCGGTCAGAGGATCTTCGAGCAGCCTTCTAATCGTCCTCCTTATATGCCGTGCTCCCGCTTCCGGGTCGTAACCGGCTTCTGTTATTAGTGTTATAGCTTCAGGTGAAAGACCCAGTGTAATCCCCAGCTCAGATAGCCGCTGTTCTACATCCTCCATCTGAAGGGTAACTATTTTTTCCATGTCGCAGAACTCAAGGGGGTTGAATATTACTATTTCATCCAGTCTGTTGAGAAACTCCGGGTTGAAATGGCTTTTTACTGCATCCATAACAAGTCCATCAATCCGTTCCGTTTCACCCTCCGGGGAATCAGTTGAGAATCCGAGTTGTCCTCCGTTCAGAAGACTCCTTGAGGCTATGTTGCTTGTCATTATCAGGATGGTATTCGTAAAATCTATCTCTCTGCCGTAGTTATCGGTCATTCTGCCGTAATCCAATACCTGCAGCAGCATATTGTAAAGATCGGTGTGAGCTTTTTCGATCTCATCAAGAAGTACAATGGAATACGGTCTTCTCCGGACTTTCTCTGTCAACTGCCCGCCTTCATCATATCCTATGTATCCTGGAGGTGCTCCTATAAGCCTTGATCCGGAGAAACTCTGCTGGAATTCGGACATATCTATCCTGATAAGGGCTGAAGGGTCCCCGAATACCAATTCGGCAAGTATCCTTGCAGTCTCCGTCTTTCCAACTCCCGAAGGACCAAGGAAAAGGAATGTTCCAGCAGGCTTGTTCACATCCCGCAGCCCAACGCGGCTCCGCCTGATAGCACTGGTTATGCTGTCTATAGCTTCCCTCTGTCCTACTATTCTGGACTCAAGCCTCTCTTCAAGGTCCAGAAGCCCGGCAGTTTCACTCTTTCCCACCCTGCTTACCGGAATGCCTGTCATATCTGCGACAACTTCGGCTACCTGCTGTTCTGAAACGGGAGAAATGTTAAGACCGGCCAGCCAGCAAGAACGTGCTTCAGTGAGTTCCTTTTCTTGATTCTCTATCTCTTTCCGCAAGCTAAGGGTACTTTCGATATCTTCGTTCTGGGATGCTGACTTCTTTCTGGCTTTGAGTTCCGCCAGATAATTCATCATCTCCTTTACGCTATCGGGCAGAATGGAATGAGATACTCTATTCTTAGCCCCCGCTTCATCCAGAACATCGATGGCCTTATCAGGCAGGAACCTGCCGCTGATATATCTTGCTGCCAGTTTAGCTGCAGCCCGAACAGCTTCATCGGTGTAAACGGTTCCATGGTGTTCTTCATATCTATGCCTGAGGCCTTCCAGGATCTCTATAGTGTCACTTACTGAAGGCGGATCAACAGGAACCGGCTGGAATCTCCTTTCCAGTGCTCCATCCTTTTCAATACGCTTCCTGTATTCATCAAGTGTTGTTGCTCCGATGCACCTCAGTTCACCTCTTGCAAGGGCCGGTTTCAAAAGATTGGCGGCATCCATGGCGCCCTCGGCAGCGCCGGCTCCAACCAAAACATGTGCTTCATCGATGAAAAGGATGATATCTCCGGATTCTGTAATCTCCTGGAGAAGCTTCTTCAATCTCTGTTCAAACTGTCCTCTGTATTTAGTTCCAGCTACAACAGCAGCCATATCAAGGGCTAGTATCCGTTTCCCTGCCAGGATACTGGGTGCTTTTCCCTGCGCCACAAGACCCGCAAGACCTTCAACAATCGCAGTTTTCCCGACACCCGGTTCACCTATAAGAATAGGGTTGGATTTCTTCCTTCTGCAGAGCACCTGGATCACTCTGTTAATCTGCTTCTCCCTGCCGATAACCGGATCAAGCTTTCCCTCCCTGGCCATTCTGGTCAGATCTCTGCAGAAGTAATCTATTCCGGGTAATTCCTGAACATTCTTCTGCTGCTCACCGGTACCATCTGATTCTATATGAGGAGGAAGCTCTGCGGCCGCTTCTTCAGCTGTCTTAAGAAATACGCCCTTCTCCCTGAGAATGCTTGATGCCTGACAGTTTCCAACGGACAGAAGACCAAGAAGAAGGTGGTGAGTGCCAGTTTCAGCCGACCCTCTGCTTGCAGCCCTCCGGCCGGCTTCACCCCTGACCAGACGAGCTTTTGTGGTCCAGCCGATCTCCCTGAGGTTTATCTCATTTGCCACCGGTCTTCGCATCAGATTTTCAAGTCTTGTTCTCAGTACACCTATCCTCACACCAAGCTCGTGAAGAATGATCAGGGCTGCGGAACCCTTTACAGAAATTAGACCGAACAGGATGTGTTCGGAGGCTACTTTGCTCTGCCCCGATCTTTCAGCTTCATTAACAGCGATCTCAAGGGCAGCTCGTGCTTTCTCTGTCAGTTTTTCCGGCACTTATTCTCCTTTAAAAAAAACATTCACGGCTCAGGGATGATTCTATCCGGAATAGTATTCCTTTGTTCCCCAAAGATAATCCTGCATAAAGAACTCTGCAATAATTGGCTATCATTAATGGAGAACACCATCATCAAGCGTGAGAGATCTGTGAGCTCTCTTAGCAAGCTCAATACTATGGGTCGCAATAATAAAAGCCTGGTTTCTTCTGGCGGCCAGTTCGAACATAAGATCCTCCACTATCCTGCTGTTGGCCGCATCAAGGTTTCCGGTCGGTTCGTCCGCCAGCACAACAGAAGGTGAGAGTATCAATGCTCTGGCTACAGCTGCTCTCTGCCTCTCCCCTCCTGAAGTCTCTGAAGGAAAATGCTGACCTCTGTCAGAAAGACCGACTTCATTCAGGAGTGACGCTGCAGAATCAAGGGCATCCCTCCTGGAGTTTCCAGCCAGCATTGACGGCATAGCTACATTCTCCTGCAATGTAAATTCTTCCAGCAGATGATGAAACTGAAATATGAACCCGAGTTCACTGTTCCGGATTCGTGCCCTTCTGGATTCATTGACTGACCATACATCCATACTACCAACAGACACGGTACCCCTGTCGGGCGGGTCAAGCACTCCGCAGACATGAAGAAATGTGCTTTTGCCCGAACCGCTCGGACCAACGATGGATACAATTTCTCCAGCTGATACTTCGATGCCCGCACCCCTGATTATCGAAAGATAAGTTGCATCTTTTCCGTAAGATTTCCATATATCAACAGCGGACAGAACTGGGTTTTTTCTATCATTCATACCTTACCGCCTCTGAAGGTGACACTTTTATCGCATGCAGAGCGGGAAACAGAGAGGCAATAAAACATGCAGCGATGGTTGCAAACCCGATACTGAGAATAAGGAGCGGCTGTATTTCCCCTGGAAGCACATCAATCCAGTACACACTGCTTTCAAGCCTTATCGGAAAGAAGCTGTTTATCATGATAGTAACAAGCACAGCAAAAATGCTGCCGGCAAGCGCACCACCAAGACCAATGATACCACCCTGCATTAATCCTGTAGATACTATCGTACCCGGAGACGCTCCCATTGATCTTAGAACTCCAGTATCCCTTCTGTGCTCAATAGCTATCATGTTAAGCGCGCTGAGCAGGTTCAGCATGGCAACAACACTTATCAGAGCCAATACGATGGTCATCCCCGTTTTCTCAAGTCCCAGTGCCGCGAAAAGATTCTGATGAGCTGAAATGAAAGCACTGCAGACCATATATTCGCTTTCTCCTGCAATATACGATTCTCTGAGTATCACAGAGATGCTCTCGGCTTCCCTCAGGGGGTCCGCTTCCTCAATAAGGCCTACACTGATTGAAGTAGCGGATATCGGATCTCGAAAGAGAAGAGAAGCGGTTGAAAGATCGGTAATTATTATTGATGAGTTGTACTCATCAATTCCGAAATCCGTTACCGCATATACGGAAACGGAAACAATCGTATCCACAAGAAGCCTTCCCATGGCTGAAAACTGCGTGGCATCGGTGGAAGCCAGCCTGATGGTATCTCCAGGGGAGATACCGAGTCTTTCGGAAAGCGCTGTACCCAGAACAGCTCCCCTGCCTGATATGTTCAGGTTACTCAGTCGCTCTCCGGATACCAGCAGTGGTTCAACATCCCAGTTCACACCTCTTACCCGGACCCCGGCAATATCTCCACTGTTTCCGGCTGCAACAACCGTTTTCTCAAGCACCGGGGAGACAGATGTGATACTCTCTGACAAAGCGGCCAGGTTTTCCACAAAGTGAACATCATCCGGATCAAGTGGATATCCCCCTGGAATCCTGATTTCCATAGGAGGGTGGATGGATGAAAGCTGTCTGAGTATGGATTCCGAAAAGCCATCCATGAAAGAGTTAAGTATTACGAGTGCAGCCACTCCAATTGCAATCCCCGCAATGGATAGTGAAGATACCGTCCTTACGAAACCCGAGTTGGATCTGCTGAATATCTGTCGCCACGCAATACGCACAATAAGCGTCAGTTTCACTTTTCATTCCGTCTTAAATGAGGAAAAAGGATGGTATCCCGTATTTTCCCGGTATCGGTCAATATCATTACAAGGCGGTCGATGCCTATCCCCATTCCCCCCGTAGGAGGTATACCGGTTTCGAGGGCGTACAGGAAATCCTCGTCAAGCTCACCCTTCCTGTGCAGACTCATCTCGGCCTGTTCTGTCAAAATCCTCCTCTGAAGCAGAGGGTCATTCTGTTCACTGAAAGCGTTAGCAAGTTCAAGGCCTGCGAAAAACACTTCGAATCTCTCTGTCTCTCGCTGGCTATCCTTCCTGTGTTTTGCAAGTGGAGAAAGATCCTCCGGATAGTCTATCACGAAAGTAGGCTGAACAATCCTGTCGGCAACGAAATAGTCGAATAGTTTGTCAAGCATTGCGATGCGGTCAGTAGCCCTGGAGATTATGCCCTTTTCATGCATCAGCTTGGTGAGATCTTCAGGCTCCCAGGAGAAAAGGTCCTCACCGCTTGCATCCCGAAGTGAATCCATGAAACCTATTCTCCTGAAAGGAGGAGACAGATCAAACTCGGTTCCCTGGTACACAAGTGTGCCGCTATGACCTGCAGCTTCGGCCGCCGTACGGATCATCTCTTCAAATCTATTCATCATGGTATCGTAATCCGCATATGCCTCATACAGTTCAAGCTGAGTGAACTCGGGGCTATGTGTTCTGTCCACACCCTCGTTCCTGAAGTCCTTTCCAAGTTCGTAGACTCTATCTATCCCACCGGCTATGAGACGTTTCAGGTAGAGCTCCGTGGCTATTCTGAGATAGAACTGCTGGTTCATGCTTTCGTACATGGTTTCGAAGGGTTCCGCCGCTGCGCCGCCGTACAATGGCTGGAGAACAGGTGTTTCAACTTCCAGGAATCCGTTGGAATCCAGATATGATCTTAGAGAGGAAATGATTCTGCTCCGTTTTACGAATCTGCTGAGTGAATCAGGATTCACCTGAAGGTCCACACACCTGTGCCGGTATAGGAAATCCCTGTCGCTGACTTCATCATGCGCCACACCCCGGGCATCTACTTTAACAACAGGAAGCTGCCTGAGGCTTTTGCAGAGCAGTTCGATCTGCTCTGATCTAACAGTGAGTTCCCCCATCCTGGTAGTAAAGACGGATCCCTTCACCTGAACGATATCTCCCAAGTCGAGAAGATCAAGCACAGACCAGTCCTTGTCGCTAAGTATCTTTCTGCTTAAATAGAGCTGGATCGATCCTGTTCCATCCCGAAGATCGGCGAATACAGTCTTTCCATGCTCCCGTTTGCCGGTAAGCCTTCCCGATACGACTACACTCTCTTCAGTTTCGCCGCTCTCCCTTATCTCGCTGATTGGCATAGATGTCATGCATCTTGCGGGAAATGGGTCGATACCGAGATCTTCCCTGAGATGAAGGAGTTTCTCTTCTCTTACCGTAATGATATCATCACTCATTGCTGGCTGCTCTTTCTCAGATATTCCTCAATGAATTCCTGGATTTCTCCGGAAAGGAAATCATCAATGCTGGAAGTTTCAATTCCGGTCCGGTGATCCTTTACCATTCTGTAGGGATGCATGACGTAGGATCTTATCTGATGACCCCACGATACATCCTTCTTGGTTTTCTCCAGTTTAGCCTTCTCTTCCCTTCTCTTCTTCTCTTCAAGCTCATACAGTCTTGCCTTCAGGATTCTCCTGGCTACTTCCCTGTTCCTGAACTGTGACCTCTGATTCTGGCATGTAACCACTATACCGGTTGGAATATGAGTCATCCTGACAGCTGAATCTGTTTTGTTAACATGCTGACCACCCGCTCCGCTGGCCCTGTAAGTATCAATCCTGATATCATCTTCGCGAAGATCGATTTCTATTTCATCTTCTATATCCGGCAGCGGGAATACGGAAGCGAAACTTGTGTGCCGCCTGTGATTCTGGTCGAAGGGTGATTTCCTTACAAGACGATGAATACCGCCTTCAGCCCTTAAGTACCCGTAAGCCCAGGGGCCCTTAACCGTCATGGTGGCTTCTCTGATACCGCCCTCCGCACCGCCTTCACTTACACTGAGCACTTCAATATCAAATTCCTGTTTCTCAGCCCAGTGAATGTACATCTTCATCAGCATTTCAGCCCAGTCCTGGCTGTCCTGTCCCCCGGCTCCGGAACGGATGGTAAGTATAGCATCATTTCGGTCATGCGGCCCCGATAGCATCTGCATGAATTCCAGCCGGTCAAGCTTCAAGTTAATTGCGGATAAGCTGGATGAGCTCTCATTCAGAAGCTCCTCATCCGAAGCACTTTCCAGGAGTTCTATAGCGATGTTCACGTTATCCAGGTTACTTTCTAATGCGCGAATTGGATCGAGCCATCCCTGAACCTGTTTGTTCTCCGAAATGGTCTTCATTGCGTTTTCCCTGCTGTCCCAGAAACCCGGTTCAGCCATCACCTTGTTAAATTCCTCCTCCTTCGCTACAAGATCAGCAAAGTCAAAGACCCTCCTTTAGTCTGGCAAGCCTATCGGATGTTCTGGAATAGCCTCTTCGCATTTCTTCAAGATTCACAGTTTCTCACCTTTCGAATAGATATCAATGTTTCACTGAATTCACGGGAATATAAGGCTTTCCTGTAAGAATTACTAAGGTTGACCCGGAAGCAGCACCGAATTATTCTGGAGCCCTTACAGGAGGTTTGATGTTTTCGGATTTATCGGGTTATCTGCTGGAGCTGCGGGAAGTTTTCAGCCATCATATCGTATTTGGAGTAGGTATCCTTCTCATGGGGAGCTATTTCATGGGAAGGCTTGCCGAAAAAGTACGGCTGCCGGCCATCACAGGCTTTATACTCGCAGGTCTTCTGCTTGGTCCATCCTGCATTGGTCTTGTTCATGAAGACCTTGATGAGACCCTAGCTACGATAACCGAGATCGCCCTGGCGCTTATCGCTCTGGTGATCGGAAGTGAATTCAGCCTCAAAAAATTGAGAACCATCGGCAAACCGGTTCTCATAATAACTCTCTTCCAGCTTTTTGGTTCTTTCGTTCTTGTCACTACAGGTCTTGTTATTGCGGGAATGAGTCTGGAATTCGCAGCGATTCTCGGTGCTATCGCATCGGCAACAGCACCTGCGGCGACTGTTGCGATCATCAGAGAACTCAAAGCCAGGGGTCCATTTGTCGACTACCTCTACGGAGTAGTAGCTCTCGATGACGCAGGGTGTGTGCTTCTCTTCGCTACGGTAACTGCCATTGCAGGAAATTTCCTCGGTTCAGCTACCGGTCTCGCTCATTCGGTTTTCCATGCTTTCATTGATATCGTATCATCCCTTGCTCTCGGAGCCGCAGCAGGATTGGTACTTCATCTATTAACGCGAAGAAGGAAAAGAGCCAACGAGATCCTCATAATATCACTGGGAGTAATACTCATTCTTTCTGCGATTTCGAACAGCTTCCATCTCAGCGCACTTCTGGCCAGTATGGCTGCTGGAGCTGTCCTTGCGAATCTATCGAGGAAAACCCTCCGGATAGTCAATACGCTTGATCTGATTTCTCCTCCGCTGTACGCAGCATTCTTTGCTATTGCCGGAACTGAACTGAATATTGCTGTCCTGACCTCACCTCATATTCTGCTGATGGGTGGAATTTTTGTCCTTGCCAGAGCTGCCGGGAAAATTTTCGGAGTTCATGCCGGAGCGGCCGCTGCTCATTCCGACCCTCTGATAAAGAAGTATCTTGGCTTCGGAATGCTTCCACAGGCAGGTGTTGCTATCGGTCTTGTTCTCTTTCTGGATACGATGCCCTATTTTGCAATGAATCGTGAGATTACAACTACCCTGATAAACATTGTGCTGTTCTCAGTACTGATTAATGAACTAACCGGACCACCGCTTTCGAGATACGCAGTGGTGCACGGCGCAAAACTGGAGTAAATATGGATATTTCCAAATACCTGCAGCCGGAATCCTGCACGATAGAACTTGCGGGAAAAACAAAAGAGGACGTTATTAAAAGCCTTGCGGGGCTTCTTGCAGCATCTCCTAACGCAACCGGGACAGATCCGGATATAATCGAACTGGGTCTTCTGGAAAGAGAGAAGATGGGATCAACCGGTTTCGGCAATGGAATCGCAATTCCCCACTGCAAGATCGAAGGTATGAATGAATTCGTTCTTGCACTCGGAGTTTCAACCAGGGGCGTTAATTTCGATGCCATGGACAATAGAAATGTGCACATCTTCTGTGCGATAGTAGGTCCCCCTGACGAGCCGGAAATGCACCTGAGGCTGCTTGCGGCAGCCAGCAGAGTGCTTGGCGGCGGCAAATCCAGATACGAGATGCTGAGCAGCGCAACCTCTTACGCTCTCAGAGAAGCCTTCCTTTATCACGCTGCGCCGGCAACTGCTCTTGATTCAAGCAAAGATAAAACCTTCAACAAACTTCTGATGGTCGTCGTTCAGGAGGAGGATATCTACAACGATATTATCGAGCTCTTTCTGGGAATGGGCCTTCCCGGAGCCATCACGCATGAAGGCAGCATGATGGCGCAGATCCTTTCGGGAGCACCTGTTTTTGCGGGATTTCTCGATGTACTCGGCAGTTCCCAGCTTGAGCCTAAAACCATTCTTACACTTGTTCCGGGGGATACTCTGGATGAGATAATTACTTCGATCGAAGAGATAACCGGAGATTTGGATAATCACCGGGGAGCCTGCATTATTGTACTCTCACCGGATATGGTGAGAGGGTCGCTGGAAACTGTATAAAGCCGTTTAGGTTAGAAACTAGCAAGGAGCTGAATTATGGCTGATTTGTCGAAGAAAATGGATGACCTGTTTGGAAGAATCAGAGAGAATAATCTCTGGAGACAGAGGGATTGCATTAACCTCATTCCCTCTGAGAATACTCCCAGCCCCCTTGTTAAGATCTGCGAAATATGCGATCCTGCTGGCAGATATGCCGAGCATAAAAGGATGAAAGGCAGAGATGTCTATTTCTATCATGGAACCGATTTTATCAGAAAAATAGAGGAAGAAGCCGTAGAGGCAATAAAGGAGTATTTCCAGTGTTCGGAAGCTGAATTGCGAACAATAAGCGGACAGATGGCGAATGCAGTGATATTTGAAGGAGTAACAAAATTCGTTAACAGGTCTACACCCGATGGCACATTCAGAAAACTCCGTGCCGTCATGAACAACGATCTGAGTAAGGGAGGGCATCTATCCAGCCAGCCGTTCGGAGCGCTTTTCAATTTTGTCGAGATCGATCCCGAAACGGGTAAGGAGAATTGCGTCAACTTCCCGGTTATGGAGAGTAATCCGTACAGGATGGATGTGCCCAGGATGCTGGAAATGGTCCGGCATGTTCGCCCGGAACTCGTTATTTTTGGAAAAAGTATGTTCCTTTATCCTGAACCGGTCAAAGAGCTTGCAGATGAAGTAGCAGACTGGGAAGACAGACCGGTTATAATGTACGACATGGCACATGTCCTCGGCATCTACGGAGCATTTCAGGCTCCACTGGCCGATGGCGCGGATGTCGTCACCGGATCAACTCACAAGACATTTTTCGGACCGCAGCGCGGAGTGATTGTAAGTAACATGGCAAAGAAGACCCCACTCCGGAAACTATGGCTCGATATCACCAGCAGAGCATTCCCCGGCAGTACAAGCAATCACCATCTTGCCACCCTTCTTGGGCTTCTTGTTGCAACCACAGAGATGAATGAATTCAAGGATGAATATCAGAACAGGGTTCTCTCAAACGCTAGAGCCTTCGCCGGACACCTGGCAGATAACGGTCTTGCGGTAGAAGGTGATGCTGCGGACGGGTATACCCATACTCATCAGGTGGTGATACGGGTGGCGGAACATGGGGAAGGTTCCCAGATCGCAGATCGCCTTCAGGAAAACAATATCATTGTTAACTACCAGGCGCTGCCGGACGATAAAACTTTCCTCGCCTCAAGCGGCATAAGAACGGGTGTTTCCGAAATGACAAGGTACGGTATGGATGAAGATGATTTCGGACAGCTGGCGGAACTCATGGCGCGGATTGTCGTGAAGAACGAAGATGTTGCAGCTGAGGTGGCGGATTTCCGAAAGAAATTCACGGTAATGCGCTACACACTGCCTCTTGAGAAGAGCATTGCACTTGCTGCAGAGGCAATGGAATCGGCTTTCCCGACTGGTGAATACGCCAAATTGTTCGCCGAAAACCTGAGAAAATTAACATAAGGGGTCAGGCATCAAAACGTAACATTCTTAACATTCAGGGTCAGGCCTTAGCCAATAATGCTTGTGGCCACTTGCGTCATAGGTAATTTTCGCGTAACCTCTTGTTATGACAAGGCAATTAAGAACTGAATTTCCGGGTGCTCTCTATCACATCTACTCCAGAGGCAATAATAAGAAAATGATCTTTCTGGAGGATGCAGACAGATACAAATTCTTGAACATCCTGAACA
>JAUVIR010000025.1 GCA_030592645.1 Candidatus Fermentibacterota bacterium
ATCAGGGTTGATGGACCCAAGGTTACGGATATAGATAAAAAGCGGAAGTTCGTGAAGGAAGTAACCGCTGCCGCAAGCACTCTCTACGGACTTCCCGAGAATATCATAGTCGTTCTGCTTCAGGAGAACTCTCCGGACAATGTGGCGTCCGGCGGGCAATTGATATGTGACCTGCACAAATCGGATTAACAGGAATTGCTCGATGGAGGAGGGTATCAGGGTGAAATACTATGAAAGCCATGAAGATGTTTACAAAAAAATAAAGAAAAATAACATGTCCTCCTGGGGCGAATTCTGTGGGAAATCGGAGACTTTCGAGGATTTCTATATGAAAGAATTTCTTGCAGCTGCTCTTGACAGGGTAAAGCCATCAGCAAATGCAAGAGTACTGGACATCGGGTGCGGCACGGGTCCCATCTCCTGCTTTCTTGCCAGGCAGGGTTACAATGTTGATGGTATTGATGTTTCCCGGACTGCTATCGAAATTGCTCGGACGAATGCAAAAGAACGAGATCTGGATATACATTTTTCAGTTGATGATATCTGTTGTGTATCTAGAGTTGGTTCTGACATTTACGACATTATCATAGATACACATTGCATGCACTGCATTACTTATGACTCCGACAGACAGGCCGCTCTGGCCAATGTTTTCAGGCTTCTCGCAAAAGGCGGGTATTTCATAATGGAGACCATGAGTATCGAAGATCCTTTTAAATGGTCCTTTAAAGGACGAATCGACGAACAGGGCATCTTATGGAACGAAGTAAAAAAGAACTATCCGTATGACAAAGTTGTATTTGAAGATAAATTCTGGATATGTACCAGAAGATTAATGAGCCCCTCTGATCTTGAAAGAGAGCTTAAGCAGGCTGGCTTTTCAATAGAGCATATTGGAACCGTTCAGGATCAGGACATTGAGTATATGGAGGATTTTCAGGCGATCTGCAGAAAGCCGTTGGGTGATTGAGAGGCAATCATGCGGTACGTTGATTTCAGAGATATGATTCAGAGCGAACTTAGCAGGAATCCTGCCGCTCGTGCCTTCGTGTGGAAGCTGAAGCAGCATGAAACCGGATAGAGCAGCGATCAACAGGCATATTGAGAATGTCAAAACTAAGGTGGAGTACGTTCTGGACAAATACTACACGGACAGGGGGTGCCCGTGCGCTATCAAACAGTTCGTGTACTGGGCTGGCAAGAAGCAGGGACCGGGCTGGCAGGACAATGTTCAGAACCAGCTTGTTGTTTCAGCTCTGGAATTGGCCTGTTTTGAACGGATAGATGACTGCGAGAAGTCCTGGGGACTTGATAGCTCGTACACCTGTACCAACTGCGGTGTTAAATGGAACTACTTTGCGCTGGAGTGGAGAATGCTGGCGTTCCACAGGCGGATGGTTAAAGTCGGAGCCGATGATCCGGGCAGGCTGTACGATGAGATGATATGTGATGATGTTGCAGCGACGGTCGGACATGAACCAGGCGGAATAAAAGCCCTGTCGCTTGATCAATGGGTAGCATTCATGCTGGGCAGGGATTACAGAGGTGAACCGTACGAAGCGAGCTACCCCACCTTTAAAAAAGCAAAAGCTGGATTCTGGCAGAGGCGTTTATCAGCTCTCCGGCGCGGCAAGTGATTAACGGGCGGTTGTAACCGCAGAAATGAGGGAACGTTTTCATGGATAAATACCGACCGGAAACTTACGGTGAGAAGATAGCGGACGTTTACGACGACTGGTACAGTTCCCCTGATGAGTCCTCGATCTCCCTGCTTTCTGATCTGGCTAATGGCGGACGTGTTCTGGAGCTGGGGATCGGAACCGGCCGTATCGCAGTGCCGCTTCAAGAAAAGGGAATCGATATATCCGGCATCGATGCCTCACCATCCATGCTTGCGAAACTCCGCTGCAAACCTGCTGGAAAGGATATCCCGGTAACTATCGGGGATTTCAGTGAGGTTCCCGCTGAAGGTTTGTACGATCTGATCTTTGTTGTTTTCA
Source organism: Candidatus Fermentibacterota bacterium (assembly GCA_030592645.1). Classification (GTDB taxonomy): domain Bacteria; phylum Fermentibacterota; class Fermentibacteria; order Fermentibacterales; family JCC-6; genus Aegiribacteria. The sequence goes on from JAUVIR010000025.1 coordinate 2,001, forward strand.
ATACTTTCTTCTCTTTAACAACACAGGAGTCGCAGTTACTCTGTCTTGAAAACGTTGCGCGGCACCTGACTCCTCGGGGGGTCTTTCTGATAGAGGCTTTCGTCCCCGATGTCGGGAGATTCGATAGAGGCCAGAGCGTAAGGGCAACGGACGTTGATGAGAACAGGGTTAAGATCGATGTATCCCGGCATGATCCGCTTGGGCAGCTGGTAACAAGCCAGCATCTGATCCTTTCGGAAAAGGGTGTACGGCTTTACCCCGTAACTATCCGATACACCTGGCCATCGGAGCTGGACATGATGGCAAGAGCCGCAGGTATGAAGCTGGATGACAGATGGGGAGACTGGAAACGAGGAAGTTTTTCAGCAGAGAGCGGAAAGCATATATCGGTTTACAGGCTTACATAGAAGGATTGCGTTCCCATTGTTTTTATCACCTGTCGAATATATCATTCATGTGATGAGTAATATGCAGGTTACCAATTACCAGGGGGTCATGAACGTTAACCGGAGGTAACGAACATGTCCGATGAAAATGACGGATCCTTTGTACATCCGGACAATGCCGAGCTGAGGAAGCGCGTTTCCGAACTTGAAGACGCTCTTAACAACAGCAGGCATACAGAGGAGAAGCTTCGCGCCAGCGAGGAACGCTATTTCACTCTTTTCAACAGTGCCAATGACCTCATCCACATAGTAGACACTTCCGGAAAATTCCTGATGGTGAACAGAAAATGGGTGGAAGTGCTGGGATATTCTCAGGAAGAGGTAGAGTCCCTTCAGGTGAAAGATATCCTTCGCAGTGATCAGATACAGAGTATTCGCGAACGGCAGAGGCATGTCTCAGAGGGCAAAAAAGTGAATTTTGAAACGGTTTTCATCACGAAAAGCGGTGAGGAAATCTATCTAGAGGGTTATGGAAGCGGCATATTCAAGGATGGCGTCTTCTCTTCCGCCGTTGGGATATTCAGGGACATCACCAAACGCAGACAGGCGGAGGAGGCGCTGCTGCAAAGCAAACAGTTCCTCATAGATGTATTCGAGAGCGTTCAGGACGGCATCAGTGTTCTGTACCCTGACCTGACTATCCGCCATGTGAACGGGATAATGAATGACTGGTACAGCGAAAACCTTCCTCTGGAAGGGAGAAAGTGCTACAAAGCCTACCATAACCAGGACAAGCCGTGTGATCCCTGCCCAAGCCTTCGCTGTCTGAACTCCGGACATAAGGAATGGGATATAGTTCCGGGGCTCCACGGGTCTCCAATTGAATGGATCGAACTTTTCAGCTACCCCATAAGGGATCCGAATTCGGGCGAAGTAACGGGAGTTGTGGAATTCGTTCGTGACATCACCAGACACAAGCAGGCGGAGGCTGCCCTTCAGGCAAGCGAGGAAAGACATCGGATGTTCTTCGAGAGCGCTCCTATAGGTATCATGCATTACAACAGTAAAGGGATTATTACAGAGTCTAACGATGTTGCCATCTTTACTTTCGGGTCAACTCGAGAGAGGATGATCGGCCTGGATCTGCACGTTCTTCCGAACAAGGAGTTCCTGAAGGAGATCACTAAAACACTGAAGGGCGAACGCGGATACTACGAAGGTCTTTACACATCCTATACCGGGAAGAAAGAAGCCCAGATCAAAGCGGATTGGATCCCGATATTCGATGACGGTGAAGTTGCGGGCGGAGTTGGAATTGTCACCGATATTACTAATCAGCGTAAGCTGGAGACAGAGCTGCGGCAGGCCCAGAAAATGGAATCCATCGGACGGCTGGCTGGAGGTGTGGCACACGACTTCAACAATATGCTGGGCGTAATACTCGGTCACACGGAGATGGCACTGGTGCAGATGGACCCTGCCCATCCCCTTCACAACCATCTGACGGAGATCCGTATCGCAGCTGAGCGCTCCGCGGACCTGACCCGGCAGCTGCTTGCCTTCGCCAGGAAGCAGACCATCGCACCGAGGCTTCTGAATCTGAACAACACGGTGGACGGGATGCTCAAAATGCTTCGGCGTTTAATAGGTGAGAATGTTGACCTGACTTTTCTGCCCGGGACAGATCTCTGGTCGGTAAAGATGGATCCGGTGCAGATCGATCAAATTCTGGCAAACCTTTGTGTCAACGCACGGGACTCCATTGAGGGTGTGGGCAAGATCACCATCGAAACTGAAAATATACAAACGGACCAGGCTTACTGTGCCGGTCACCCCGGTTTCGTTCCCGGTGAATATATTCTCCTGACGCTAAGCGATACGGGCTGCGGTATGGACAGCGAGATCATGGATAATCTTTTTGAGCCGTTCTTCACCACGAAAGAAGTTGGCAAAGGTACCGGTCTGGGACTGGCTACGCTATACGGAATAGTCAAGCAGAACAACGGTTTCATAGATGTATACAGTGAGCCGGAACACGGGACTGTTTTCAAGATCTACCTGCCCCGGCATACTGCCAGGATGACAGCGATACAATCATCGAAAGAACACGCTGAACCGGCGCGAGGCGGGCAGGAAACCATCCTTCTTGTGGAAGACGAAATTTCGATCCTGCAGCTTATCATGATGATGCTTGAACACCAGGGATATACCGTGATGACCGCCTCTACACCCGGCGAAGCCATTGCCCTTGCCAGGGCTCACGCCGGCGAGATAGATCTACTCATGACAGATGTCGTTATGCCCGAGATGAACGGAGGGGAGCTTGCCCGGAAGCTGCTCTCCTTCTATCCGAACCTTAAACGTCTGTTCATGTCCGGTTACACAGCCAATGTTATCGCCCACCAGGGAGTGCTGGAGGAGGGTGTGCACTTCATTCAGAAGCCTTTCAGAAACCAGGATCTGGCCTCCAAAGTACGCGATATACTGGATAGTTAATATGAAAAGGGGTTATCCTGTGAAATACTTACTCATTGTTGCGATTCTATTCTTCGGGTGCTCGAATCCGGAGGATCCCGGTCCTTCGGGACAGAGTTTTTACGTATCCACACTGGGCGATGATTCAAACGACGGTTCGCTGAATGCCCCCTGGAAAACAGTTCAGTACGGGGCAAATCAGATGCAGGCGGGAATGACCCTGCGCATAATGGCGGGCACTTACACGGAACGGGTTCAGATTACCCTGGACGGCAGCTCCAGTACCGGGGGAATAACAATAATGAGCAACGGAGATGGAAGCGTTATTCTAAGCGGTTCGGGCATTACCCTTCCGCAGGACTGGGGCGGGCTGCTTGACCTGACGGGATGCAGTAACGTCACCATCAACGGAATTACCGTAAGGAACGTAACGGGAGGAGATAACTCCGCAGGAATTCTGATCGATGGTTCAGACGCTATCACAATTCTAGCCTGTACAACCTGGAATACTGCTTCCTCCGGTATAGGAGTATGGGACAGCGATAATGTAGATATCGATTCGTGCGATGTCGGAATGGCATGCAACGGCGGCGAGCAGGAGTGCATAACCATTGCCGGGTCCAACTATTTCAGCGTAACGAACAGTTCAGTGCACGACGGAGGCGGCGGAGTAATAGGCGGCGAGGGTATCGACGCGAAAGATGGCTCCTGCAACGGCGTTATCAGTAATAATGCTGTCTGGGGACTGGACAGACTCGGGATCTACGTTGACAGCTGGAACAAGAGCACAAACACAATCAGCATTCACAGCAATCTTGTTTACAACTGCGATGGGGATGGATTCTCTGCCGCGGCTGAATCCGCTGGAGTTCTCTCCAATGTGCAGTTCTACAACAATCTTGCCTACAGCAACACCGGCAACGGCCTTACGGTTGGAGCATGGGGAGAACCGGGTGTAACCCACCCGATTGATGGCATCACTATCATCAACAATACATTCGTGGGGAACGGGGAAGCCTCCTGGGGATGTGGAGTAAGCATTGAGAATTCAGAAGCGGACAACATCACTGTCAGGAACAACATTCTGTCCGGCAACACAACCGGTCAGTTCAACGCGGAAGCGTACGGCACAGGATTTCTGGCTGACCACAATCTCATAGACGGACCAAGTGATTATTATGGCGATGATTATGTGGAGGGAGACCCCCTGTTCGTGAGCCCTGGAAGCAATGATTACCATATAATTTCAACATCTCCGGCTGTGGACCAGGGAAACCAGCTGCTTGCTCCGGATACCGATATGGACGGCCTGCCCAGGCCTTCAGGATCCGGCTGGGATATCGGCTGCTTCGAATACCAGCAGTAGTTCTACTTACCCGCAGGGGCGTTTATCCAGTGAATCCGGACACCGGTTCGGGAGTAATCATCCAATTGCTTAAAACTGATGTTTGCGCTATTGTTTATTGACTTTAACGGGTGGAGAATATCGTGACAAGAGGGGCTCTTATTTTACTTCTGCTGCTGACCGCAGCGGTTTATGCGGACACAACAGGAATCGTGGGCGGCATCGTTTCGGATACGGACGGAAATCCGCTTGTCGGAGCCACCGTGATGATTGATGACACCTACCTGGGCACTATGACGGATGCCTCTGGAGAGTACATTATCGCCGGAGTTCCTCCGGGACGCTACTCTGTAACCGCAAGTATGGTGGGCAGGTCATCCTCCAGGGTGGAAGGTATTCTTGTAGTTGCCGATCAGCTCAGCAGAATTGATTACAGTCTTCCTTTCGATCTTACGGGTTCAACCGTTATTACAGTTCAGGAATCAAGAACCCATATCCTTCAGGATATTCCCGCTACCCTGCACCTTCTGGACTTCACCGAGATAAGAACGATGACCTCAAAAAGTATTGTTGATGTTATTTCCGCCCAGCCGGGCGTAGTAACCAGCCATGGAGAGGTGCATGTGCGGGGCGGGCGCAGCGGAGAGGTGGAATACCTTCTGGATGGTATCTCAATCCGTTCCCCGATAGATAACAGATTCAACCTGGAGCTACCGCTGAGCGCAATATCAAACGCATCCCTGATGACCGGAGGGCTTGGAGTTGAATACGGCAATTCCATGTCCGGTGTTGTTAACCTTATCGGGAAAGAGGGTTCTGACAGTTACCACGGATCTGTTACGCTCCGCCACGGAGACATTACGACCACTTCTTACGAAACCGGAGAGCAGCTCTTCGTGGAAGAAGCGGATGTGGAGCTCTGCAGAAGCGGCCTCTCCGGCATTGAAGTATCCGTGTCCGGCCCTGAACCCCTTACCGAAAAACTTCTTCCCTCCATTGGAATCCGTATCCCGGGACAGATGAGATTCAGCGCGTCCGGACAGTTCTCACTCAGCGGCATGGATACCCTTGATACCCGCGGTGCATGGGAGAACAACTGGCAGAATGATATGTCAGGTGTTGCCAAGTTAACATACAGACCCCTTAACAGAACCAGCTTCGCTCTTACCGTCCTCGGTTCATCCCGGAAAGCGGGATGGAATGAATGGGCATGGTCCAGGTACCATCTCCCGGCCTATATAGGCGATGCCGCATACCTCGGCAGAAGCCAGGATTACGCCCTCCCCATCCGCTTCAGCGAAACTACTGGAATTACCTTCAACGCAACACAGCTGCTTGGAAGCGAAACTACCCTCAAGCTCACTATGGGGTTTATGAAATTCCAGAACTGGAACCGTATCCGCCTGCAGAGCGGGGGTTACATAGGAGAGAACACATACCCCATATACTGGTTCACGCAGTTTCAGCCTGAAGAACGTATCGCTGATTCCCTCGGTTACTATCACACGGGAACTCATCCGAATGTGTGGTTCGATTCCAAAGCAAATGTAGGCAGCATTATGCTGGGTCTGGACTCCAATCCCAACACAAGAACACGTATAAAGGCCGGGGTATCAGCTGATTACTTTGACCTTTACCAGTACAGTATCTACGCCGAGACCTACGGCAACGTATTCATTTCTCAGTGGGACGCTTACCCTCATTCGGGCTCCTGCTACATCCAGGGAAGTTACAGATTCAGCGGAGGTGTGATAACCACCGCAGGCCTGCGGGCCGATATGTTCAATGCGAATGCCTCGGTATTCGATTCGACAGCTGGTGGCCTGGTTGATGTTGAAGCAAAATGGCATATCAGTCCAAGGGTGGGTTTCTCCGTTCCCTTCAGTGAAAGTTCCGTTCTGTTCTCAACGTACGGACATCATTTCCAGATGCCATCAATGAACTGCCTCTACCTTCAGACATCCTACAATCTCGCCGGGGACAAGATAGTTGCGGGTAATCCGGACCTTGATCCGGAGATGACACAGGTCTTTGAAGTGGGGATAAGGCATTATATCGATGATTTCACCGAATTTTCTCTGGCGGCCTATTACAAGGACATCACGGGCCTTGTGAACACCGAAGACCACAGCGAAGGCACATACTACGTTTTCACAAACGACGACAGCCATGGAATGGTAAGAGGTATTGAAGCAACCCTCAACAGGAGGGCGGGAAGCAATATTTCTGGACAGCTCTCTTACGCTATGTCCATCGCCAAGGGAAAGTACTCATCCATGCTTGAGCGGTACAACTACGCTCAGATGGGTGTCATGTACATCTCAAAAGAGGATAATTACCTCGATTGGGATCAGGCGCATACGGCATCTGCAGCTTTTGAACTGAGATCCTTTGAATCCGAGGGTCCCCGGCTTGCAGGAATCCATCCACTTGAAAACACCAGGCTTGGCATTTCCTGGAACTACGGCAGCGGGATGCCCTATTCTCTTCCACCTGTGGAGGCGGAACTTATCGAAACCAACACGGAAAGGTACCCTTTTTCCATGCAGACCGATGCTGTTCTTTCAAGAATGTTCAGCATAGGCCCAACCGAGCTGAACCTGGTACTGGGCGTGTTCAACATCTTCAACCGAAAGAATGTTGTTCACATTTACGATACTTCTCTCTTCCACTTAGGCGGTGATCCGGGGGGCCTGGAGGGTAACCCGAGAGCCTGGTCTCCTGCGAGGCATTTCGTACTGTCTGCGGGGATATCATGGTAATTAAGTTTAAGATCGCCTTTGCCGCTGCTGCGCTTCTGATACTTTCCGGTTGCACCGACCTGACGGAGTTCGACTATTCAATGCGGGCGGGAGTAAATATTTTCTATACTCCTGACCTTGAGAATGTTCATACAATTGAAAACATCTCCGGAGCAAGATCCATCTGCGGCCTTCCAGACTGCTTCGTTGTTGCCACCACGGATGGAACACTTATCCGATACGATCTCGTATCGTACGAGCAGACAGGTCTCTTCTCCATCGGCAGCCCTTCTTCAGCGGGTTACTTTGAAATAGAGTACAGTCCTACAGAAAGCAGCATCTATATCATCGGGGCACTGGGGCAGATAATTGAATTACATGTTCCCGATATGGATTTCATGGATGATTTCAGCGTCTGCGAGACTCCTGTGGATATTGAAATATCCACCGATATAGAAAATCCCAACTTCTACATCGCGGGGGCGACTTCACGCAGGATCTTCGAGGTCAGAAAAGGGACCAACAACCTTTCCAGGGTCTGCAACCTTTACGTCAGTCCGACATGCATGGCTATCGAGCATGCTCAGGATACCATTCTTGTTGGAACCCTCGGGGCAACCGCTCTTGTTTCCATCGGAGGAACGACGATGAAACGAAGAACAATGAACACTTTTCCAGGGATACTGGCCATAGAAGCCATTCCGAACGATACAACTTTCTGTGCAGTTTTCGATTGTTTCTATACTGAGATTGTCACCATTCTGAACTATTTCAGTTCTCCATTTAATCCCGACCCACTCTGGACAGGTGAAGTAATTATTGATGGAGATACCCACTACATGTGCGCCGAATCTGACGGCAGCTATGTTTACGTACTAAGTTATCTGGGAGATAACGTAAGCAGGCTGCTTTCCTACAACTGCACTGGTTACATCATTGAAAATCAGATTGATCTGCCGGGTTACCCTCTGGACATTTCGATAAGCCCCGGAGGAACACTGCTGGTTCTTACTACCGAATAATCAAACTCAGGGTGTAAGCATTTCGATAGCGGCATCAATTACCGGGTCTACTCCGGCTGCAAAATCAGCCTCGGATACCGGGATTACAATGTCGGGCGCTATGCCGCAATTGAGCAATAGTGTGCCATCCGGGGAATAGGTTACCATCTCCGGTATCTGAACGGACCAGCCTTCGGTAAGATTGAACGAAACAATCGGGTTTGCAAACCCTGCTGTTGTATCCCCGATCACGGTAATATGCTGCTGAGACATCAGAAGTAGTACCAGTTGTTCGGCCGCGCCCTGAGTATTCCTGCCGGTGAGCAGAACTATTGGATTTGTGAACTGCCATGAACCATTTTTACATGCCCATACTTGCAGCATATCTCCCATGTCATTTCTTCCGGGACCTGTTCTGAAAACTCTGTAGTAACCTAGAAGATGCTCCGTGGCGAACCTCCCGCAAGTGTAGAAAGCATTAATTTCAGTACCGCTTTCACCACACATTCGGAGATCCAGAATAAGACTATGGCAATCTCGAATATTATGAGTCTCCATAAAGTAATCCATCCAGCTGTATGTATTACCCAGATCACTTATGTATGAGTATCCTACAGTATCATCGGGAGTAGGGTATAAAGTTATCATGTCGAAAATTTCGAGTGTAGTGCCGGGAGGTGTTGAGCTCGGTGAAGTCCAGCTCCGCATGTACTCGAGCCAGACGGTTAGATCCCAGTTTACAAATGCGCCCTGGTTCCAGCTCTCATACCTTGTTCCTGCTGAATTCCGCAGGCTCAGGTTCTGATCCTGAAGTTCACCGAGCATCTGAAGGCAGAGATCCGTAAGCTCATCTCTGCTGGTTAGATTGGTGGCGGATTCTCTGTACTTCTGGTACATCTGGTCCCAGTCCACATCCTCCTTCGCGAAAAAGCAGGCATATTGTCTGTCCATCAGATCCCATACAAGAATGTACTCGGAGAAGAGCGAATCCGGTTCACCAACGCTGCACGGGTCCGTTATACAGCCGGACATCCCCGAGGCAAGCAGGGCAATGCCTGCTGCGAGAACGAGTGATACATATTTCAATGGTCTTATTCTCATCATCCTGCATTCAAAAGGGTTTATAGTTCGGGTGTTCAAACAGCAGCTTTAGCATAATACTGTGGTGTAGAAAATGCAATAAATCCCGCGCTTTCCCGTCCATGGGAAAAGGCGGAGGGAAATGGAACTGGATTATGCGGAAATATAAGGGCTGGCGCCGGTCCGCCTGCCCTTCTTCAGAAAAGATCCTATCTGGATACGACGATATTCCTTGTTTCCGAGAGAATCCCGGAGGAGATCCTTACAACATAAACCCCCGAAGGGAGGTCCCTAAGGAGAATGTCCATACTTCGGGAAGACGCGTCGTGGCTGCCGGAAAGAACCTTGCGGCCGGTTATGTCAAACAGGGATACTTCAACGGTACCCTCAAAATTCCGCGCAAGCTCTACAGTCAGCGTTGAATGCGCCGGATTAGGCGAGATCGAAGCAATTGCAAAACCGGGGGATATTTCTTCCCCCGATATACCGGTTAAGCCGGTGGGTACAGCAAGATGAGCAACAGTTGCGATGGCGCCTTTGATGCAGTTGGTTCCGAACGGGAAGTAAGTAATGTAATTCGCAAGAAGGTCCGTCGTCTGATGGTAGAAAGGGTTGCTCCAGACTGCCTGCTCGATTCCGAGTACCGCCGCGTAGCCGTTGTTCCAGAATGATGAATGGTCGCTGTAGGTTGCGCTGGGGTCGTACTCAATATCAACTGCAAGCGCTGGAACGTAGGTGTCGCATATTGCTTCGAGCGCCAGTGCCAGATCGCCCGACTGGGTATCGTAGGGTACCCATATAACCTCGTCTCCGGGAGGGGCGTACAGTACCATATCCAGATTGATCACACCAAGAATGTCATCACCGGCTGAGCTGGCCTGCGAGGCGTAGTAACTGCTTCCGTAAAGCCCCTGCTCCTCACCCCCGAAACAGATGAACCTTATCGTGTACTCAAACTCGTAGTCCGTGAGTATCCGGGCTGCTTCAATAACGGCGGATGAACCGCTGGCGTTATCATCGGCACCCGGAGCAATGGAAGGAGCGCTTCCCGATATTGAGTCAAGGTGGCCGCAGATGATGTATATCTTCGTGGAATCCGTTGTCCCGGGAAGCTCTGCTATTACGTTCTGGCAGTTGTAGGAACCCATGCTGAACGTCTGCTGCTCCGCATCCAGGCCGTAGTATTCAAATTTTTCCTGAACCCAGTTGCATGCCGTATCATAGTTGTCGGTACTTGAATAGCGTGTTCCGTAATCTTCAAGATGTTGAATGACAACCTTTATGGAATCCTCGTTAACAGCCGCAACAATATCAGAAACGTAGTCATCGGTTCCTTCCGGAGACTGGAGCAGAAAGGGGATATCTGAACCATCTCCCGTTCTTTTCACCCTGAGGGGCTGAAGAAAAAACACCCCTTCCCGCACAAATATTTCCGGAGCGGAACCGGTCAGTTTAACGATGACGATATCTTCCCTCTGAAAAACTGTCTCTCCGAGCTCTTCCATCCATTCGAGCCCTGCGGGTGATGAAAGGTGTACCAGAAGATAGTCTTCCGGCAGAAGATCACCCGAATCGAGGATGGTCATGCCCGAACCCTCATCCAGAAGATCGTCCGGAGTGATGACTACAAAATAGTCAGCGGCTTCGAAAGCAACCTGAATTTCATCCATGGGAAGGAGACGGCTCTCCTCATGAAGCCTTCCTTCAACAACTATAAGCTCTGATGCGTATCCGATTGATACAGCCAGTATTACAGTAATAAGAGTTCTCAGCATAGTTCACATCCCTGTCAGGTTGAGGTATTTCGTATAAATATAGTATATAATATTATAATTGAACTAACTCATTCCCGCAGCTTTCGTTTCATCTTTCCTGCGAATCTTGACCGCGGGAGCGCGCGATTGTAAACTACAGCTGATTCGGGCGGGAGGTGATGTCATGAAGAAGGTCATACTTGGAAAAAACAGAATAGAGGCTTTGTCGGATGGTGTCTACGCCATCGCGATGACCCTTGCTGTTCTAAGCATCGATGTCGATTCAGTAGTTCATACGCACGAATCCCTGATTCAGGCTATTCCCCTGATGCTGGAGCAGCTTCGTCATTACATCATCGCTTTTCTGACCCTTGCGAGTTTCTGGATTGGGCAGCATTACCTGATGGACAGGATCAAGAAAACGGATGCCGGTCTCAACTGGATAATCATGGTCCATCTTCTTTTCATAGCCCTTATTCCGGTGACAACGGATATCATCGGCAACTTCCACAGCGTTCTTTCCGTGCAGATATTCGTGGTCAACCTGTTTCTTATAAGCCTGTCTATAGATATCCAGTACGCTTACGCCAGAAATCACCCTGATCTGGGGCTGGATAAGGAAATCGGAAAGCACCGATGGATGGGCATGATAATCTTCCCCGGTTTTTCCGTTCTGGTATTCTTCCTGGCATGGCCCCTCGGGGGATGGGCAACACTTCTATACCTTTTCATTCCCTTTGTGAAGAAGTCCATTAACTGATCTGCCGCAACAGCCTATCATGATTTTCAACATGGAAATCGGGACAATCTGTTATAGTACATACGTTTATTGAATCCTAAACGAAGGGAAGATATTATGAGGTTGTTTGTCTGCGCCTGCATTCTGCCGCTGATAGTTCTTACCGCCTGCGGGGGGGAAACACCTCCGGGAGAGGTTATTGCGGACACACCCATCGACACGATATCTGTTGCACCTTCGGATACAATCGGAATTCTCATGGGGGATTCCAACTACGTTTTCGGAACCATCGGTGATGCAGTTTACACAAGCGAGGGAAACATAGCTGTGCTGGATGAAGCGGCGTGCTGCGTAAAGGTCTTCGACCCCTCCGGTGAATTCCTGATGCAGATCGGCAGAGAGGGCAGCGGCCCGGGCGAGATGCTCTACCCCGGAGGTATGGTGCTGCTGTCCGAAGGCTCTTTCGGCATTCTTGACCAGGCGGGCGGCGGTTTCAGCAGGTTCAACGCTGATGGCTCTTTTGACAGCCTGTACATCGATTTTCAGGGGCAGGGTGTGCCCCAGTGGGCATGGGGAGTAGACGATTGCGCCTTTGTAGGAGCCTCCATCGAAACCAGAATGCAGGATGATGCGATAATGATGACTTTCAGTGTGGGAAGGTGGGAGAATTCAATCGATCCAGAAGTAGTCTATTTTGAGAATTCTTTCCCGTTCAATCCGTCTGATATGGCATCCTTTCTTGATAAAACCATCTTTTCGGTGGCCTTCGCGGCTGACAGGGATGGCACTGTATACATCGCTCCCGTTTCCTCCAGTGAGTACCATATTGATATCTTCGATCCGGATGGAACTCTCATATCCACCATCGAAAGAGATATTCCGCGCGTCGAGAAAACTCCCGGGGAAATCGAAGATGAGACCGCTATGGTCAGCGCCATCCTGAGGGAAAGGGGTGTTCCGGATCACATGATCGATTACAGCCCCGATCCATTCCGCTGGATGATCCCGATGCCTGAAATACCAGGCGAATAACCAGTATACCAACAAGAATTTTACCGGCATGAGCAGTATATCCTGATACCAGCTAACATCTTACATTGTCACAAATACATCAGCCTTGACGAAATTCAACCTCTCTAGTATTAACTTACTAGTATTACTAAGAAAGGACATGTAGTTACGATGAATTATTTGATGGCTGGAATACTGACAATTGTAGTCTTGACGGCAGGCTGTTCTGCTACCGATGAAGGTCGCACTTCCCCTGTACAGCCGGTTCAGATAGATACTAATCGCACTGTCATGCTGTGCCCTGTTGATTCGATCGGAATTGAACTCGGAGATTCAAATTACGTAATGGGAGGTGTCGAGGGTGTTGCTTTCGGTCCGGACGGCAATATCGCAGTACTGGACTGCGGCAGATCAACCGTCCGCCTCTACTCCCCTGAAGGCGAGTATCTCAGAAGCATCGGACGGAGAGGAAACGGCCCGGGAGAACTTCAGAATATCACCTTCATGGCCGTTTCCGAAGATGGCGATATTCACCTTTCGGGCACAGGCAGCGAGATATTCGGGACTCATTCCTACGATTACATGACAGGGGAATGGCTTGGAAGCAGCAGAACCTTCGTCCCCCCCAGCTGCCTCGAGGGAGCAAGTGGCAACAGCTACCTCAGAAAGGATGTAAACTTCGAGGTAAACGGAGATGAAATAGCTCTGATCGTATCGATTTCAAAGTACGAAACGTGCAACGACGAACCTCTCGTAACCTACTTCGAAGAAACAGTACCCTTCGATCCGACCGACGATGTCGGAATGCTTGAGCTGGACTGGTACGGATACGATATCGCTGTGGGCGCAGGGGGAATTGTTTTCATCGCCCCCCGCTGCACCGAAGAGGCATTTATTATCGTATGCGATCCAGCGGGGAATGAGATCCGCAAGCTGCAACTCCCATACCAGCCCACCGAAAGGACAGAGGAGGAAATGGAGATGGAGCGGAACATTCTCAGGGCCAAAGCTATAGCGTCAGATGAAAACCCGGAGGGTCTGGAGCCGGATCCTTTCAAGCCCATGATCAGAGGGATTGAGACGGATGGAGACGGTAATCTCTGGGTTCTGCAGGGCGGACCGAACACTCCTACTTTCACAGTTATCAGTTCCGAAGGTGATTTCCTTTTCACCGCATCAGTCACATCGGAACCTCCAGACGGCAGTACATGGCGGTTTCATATCGATGAGAACGGCTTTCTCGCTTACGCCGAAGATCCTTTTTGCGGATTCTATAAGATCTATATTCTACAGATGAGAGAGGGGTAGAACATGAGCGGTTTCAGTGGTGCATTCATAACCGGCAAGCCTGTAGGGGAAGGCAGCGGAGCGGGACCCTTGCGCAGGGTATTGTTCCTGCTGAGCCCGTTTATTTTTTCATTTTCACTTGCCTGTGTATACCTTGGTATGAGAGGAGTCATGAGGCTCGGGGGTTTTGTGGCGCGAGGGGGTCCATACGAGATAGCCCACCAGGCACCGGACTGGATATGGATATTCCCCGTCTCGATGATGTTGCTGATGGCATCCATGTTTATCTCCCTTTTTGCGGCATCACGGATCAGCGGCCCAAATATCATGGCCATGTCCTGGTCGGCCCTGTTCATCACACTTGGATGGAACTTCGTGCAGTTCGGTTTCGGCATCGGCATGGGGGGAGGGCTCGCATTCGGCTGGATAATCTGCGCGGTGACGTTCATGCTGATGGGCGGGATACCTCTGATTTTCATTCTCAGATCCTTTTTCCGATCGCTTGGCCAAAGAATCAATTCCGCCAATGAGACCGGTGCCGGAATGCCTGGCGCAGACGGACAGCTTGCATGGGGTCCGTCTCTGGTTCTTCAGGCTATCCTGTGCGGCGGCGGCTTCTGGCTTGGAATTGTTTTCTTCAGAACAGTGTCCTGAAACAGTTTATTTCTTTTTGACCCTATCCAGCAGGTCCCTGATCTTCTGCATCAGAGAAATCTTCGTGAATGGTTTCTCGATGAAGGCTGTCCCCGGGTCAAGAACGCCATGGTGCTGGATAGCGTTGTCCGTGTATCCGGACATAAAGAGAACTGCTATTCCCGGGGCTAACACCTCTATTTTATCGACGAGCTCCCGACCGTTCATGCCGGGCATTACAACGTCGGAGAGTACAAGGTTGATGTTTCCTTCGTTTTCCCTGCATATCTGCAGAGCATCGTTTCCATCGCTGGCCTCCATGATCGTATAACCACTATCCTCCAGCATGCTGATTACAATCCTGCGCACAGCATCATCATCCTCGATCAGCAGAATCGTTTCCCTCCCTTTCAATGACGTATGCTGTTTTTCAATTATGCTCTCTTCAGAACAGGTACTTTCATCGCGGGGCATGTAGATCTTCAAGGTTGTCCCCTTCCCAGGCTCGCTGTAAACGGAAACATGACCTCCGCTCTGCTTGACAATCCCATAAACAGTCGAAAGTCCCAACCCTGTTCCCTTCCCCAACTCTTTCGTCGTATAGAAAGGTTCGAATATCATCGAGCTGGTTTCCTTGTCCATTCCGCAGCCAGAGTCGGTCATGGCTATCATGATGTAGGAACCTGGTTCAACATCGACATGATCGGCTGCATATTCCCCGTCAAGTTCAACGTTGAGGGTTTCCAGGGTCAGTTTCCCGCCTTTCGGCATGGCATCCCGGGCGTTAATGGTCAGGTTCATGATTACCTGCTCCATCTGACCTCTATCGGCGTTGATCCTGCCAAGATCCGAAGAAGGCAGGAATATAAGATCGATATCCTCTCCAATTAGCCTTTTCAGCATTTTCTCTATACCGGAGATCACTTTGTTCAGGTCCATTACCTCCGGCGTGAGGATCTGCTTCCGACTGAAAGCGAGGAGCTGGTGCGTGAGGTCCGCAGATCGCTCAGCTGCCCCGAGGATCTCCGTCAAATGGGTATGAAGTGACTCGCTCCGGTCGCTCTGCTCCAGCGCTATCTCCGCATGACCCAGAATTACGCTCAGCATATTGTTGAAATCGTGGGCGATACCGCCCGCGAGACGGCCTATTCCCTCCATCTTCTGGGATTGGCGGAACTGCTCTTCGAGTTTTGCTTTTTCTTCCTCCGCCACCTTACGAGCGGTGATGTCCTGTACAGTTTCCAGTGCGCCGATAATGTTATCTTTGCTATCCCGCAGCGGCGCAGCCGTGAAGTGAAACCATTTCCCGCTTTCACCCTGGTCGGGGAAGAAGTCCTCAGCCTCAAATGCATCATCAATGACATCGGATCTCTTAACTTTGTCAATATAGTATTCATGGATATCCTCTATTGATGAATTATCGACTATGAATTCGGACAGAACTGGCCTTTTCGAGGAATAGAAGGCTTTCCATATCGTATTGTATCCCAGCATCTTCTCTGCTGGAATTTTGAACAGACTTTCACATGCCCTGTTCCAATGAGTGACCAGGTGGCCTGGGTCTATTACAAAAGTTGCGATAGAGCTGCCCGCTATGATCTCTGAGAGCATTTTTTCACTTTCCTGCAGCGCACACTCGGCATCAGCACGAAGTTCTTCAATTTCCATGCTGTGCAGGGCGAACGCGATGTCGTCGGCAGCCTCATTGAAAAGTGACAGCTCCTCCTTGTTCTGAGCGAACTCCAATGGTACGGACACTGCCATCAGACCGTAAACTTTCCCTTTGTGTTGCAGCCGAGTAGATACTCCAGTTCTACCCGAATACAGATCGCTGAGCGGGCAATCGCTGCATTCGTGCGGCGGGTCTTCTATCAGGAATACTCCTCTATTTCTTATCGTCTTCTCCACGCATACGGTCAGCTCTCCTCGTTCAAGTCTCCTGGCCATTGGCTTGAAATTTGCTCCCAGGCCGGATTCGGCCGTCAGAATCGCTATCTTCTCACTGTCGAAAATGGCGGTCCATGCATTGGCATAGCCTCTATCCCTCGTAAGAATATCGCATGCACCTTTAAGAAGCAGACCTTTATCCTTCTCATGGGTTATCAGCTGGTTGATGTTGCGGACAGCGCGAAGAACGAGATTGAGGTGTTTTGTCCTCTCCTGCGCCCTCTTCAGGTCGGCGATCTCATGGCTGTACTCGATCCTCTGTAAGGCCTGTGCTGCCATTGCCGAGAAGCGGAGCGCCATGGTCACCTGCTGCTGTGAGAAATGTGCACGCTGGGAATGCGCACAGACAAAAAGCGCCTTTTGTCCGGGCGTTTTTATTGCGAAGAGAAGCGCAGATCTGATTCTTTCCCTGATCCTGGCAGGTTGTGAGCCCCATTCCGGTACCAGTTCCGTGTTGTATAGAGCAACAGGCCGGCCAGCTAATACACGTTCGAACATATCCTGCGGATGCCAGACTGTGCCGGCGAAGACGGGATCCGAACTTGAGGTTGCTGTCAGGGTTCCATCGCCATTTTCCGTCAGCACGAAGGCTGCCTCGCAATTGAGCGGTTTTTGCAGGATGTCGGTAAGTTCGTTGAATATCTCATCAGGATTTCTTGCAAGGATGATGGCGTGAAGGCCTTCCAGAAGTAATTCAGAGGTTTTGTGCTGCTGCTGCTCGTGTTTCCTCGATTCCTCGAGCTCCAGCAAAGCTTCGCGAAGTTCCTCCGACTTATCTATGGCTGCTCCTTACCTACAGAACCGAAGGCGAGCACGGCTATCATGAGGTTGCCATGCCTGTTCTCACCCTCTGCGAAACACCCCAGTTCACCGAGGGTGAAAGCGGACAGGAAAGGGGTGTTACCGAGAGCTGAATGGATGCTCGAAACGACTTCGGGTATGCGGTCCGGGATAGCGAGCATGCATCCGGCACAGTAAAAAACGAGTGCGCCATGAACAGAGGCCGCGTTAAAAGGCGCTGCTTCAAGTGCCAGCGAGGCAACTCTTCCCGCGCGGGAGGCAAGGCTGTCGGCGGTACCGGTCATTAAAACTACCTCACTGCCTTTGGGGATCTCGGCGAACAGCTGAAGCCCTCCGTCTTCCAGCGCTTCGACAGGGTAAGACAAACGGAAAGAGGGAATTCCAGCGATATTATCGACGGGGGATCCAAGCGGGGAGAATCCCGCTATCGGCACAAGATTCCCACCCCCGGGCAGAAATTCCGCTATCAGTCCATCGGTCCATTCATTGTATACCTGAGCCGCAGGACGGCCATCTATCTCGTGCAATGTTCTTTTCGTGGCACGGGTGACCCAGCCCTGGTGACCGGTGGGCTCGAAGCCGCTGTGAAAGGCATATCCTATGCCTCCAGATGGAAAGAGTGCCGCGATGGATATTCCCTCAGTAAGCACGCTTCCGTTGGCGAACTGCATCCATTGCCCTCGCATGGCGTTGTTTGCCGAGGTTCCTCCTATGATGGGCACATTACGCCCTATATGCTGCCCGATCGTGCGAATGATCAGCTCTTCATCTCCGGGATAAGTGGTAACGATGACGGCGGCGGGAACTTCACCAGCACGGCCGGACCGGGCGAGTGCATGCTCAAGCGCAGCGATAGTCGCGGCTGCAGGGTCGCCTTCTGAGTCGGCGATGCCTGTGCCGTACGCACCTTCCGGATCGGATATCCCCATAATACCCATACCCAATTCATCTTTGGAGTGAAAACCTGTCTGGGTCGCAACTCCGAAACAGGAGGTGCCGCCCTGAAGGGGAACGTCCGGTGCCAGCTCATGCAGATGATTTATCAATATCCCGTTGTCGTAATCACACGAGCTGTGCACCAGCAGGAGATGAGGAGTCCCTTCCAGCTTCTCCAGCAGAGCTTTGTAGCTTTCAGAAGCGGCCTGCTTCGGATCGGGATGGGTTGACGCTGTTACAGCGATTCTCATAGCTACTCTCCTTAAAGTACACCGTAACTCTTTATCTGATGTAAGAATACCTAGATCAACCCTGTTACGTCAATCCCGCGAGAAGCCAGTAAACTGCCTTTATTATGTAAGTTTACAACTATCCCCAGGGAGGCATGCTTACGGCGATTCGCAGATCGGAATATCCTGATATATTCCAGCAATAATATTTCTCTTACTGAGGAGATTCATGACCACAGCAGTTACCGAATTTCTGACGTTTATATCGGAACAGGAAAGAAAGGCATAAGGTAGAAACTGTTGAATACAGCTATTTCCCTTGCCATATTGTTCACAGGCGCCTTTCTTCAGGGACTTACGGGGTTTGGCTACTCCCTCTTTTCCCTGCCGCTTCTAGCTCTTCTGATGCCTGTATCCGCAGCGGTGCCGATGCTGTGCATGACCAGTATTTTCCTTAACCTGATCGTCTTTCTCAAAGCCAGAAAAAGTATTGATCTGAGAAGGATATTGCCGCTGCTCATCTCAGGAGTTGTCGCACTTCCCGCGGGCATCTGGCTCCTTAAGACAGCGGATGAATCGGCGCTCAAGATAATCATCGGCGTTATTGTAACCCTTTCTTCGGTCATCTATCTTTCCGGGTTCAGAGTTAGCATTAAAAGAGAGAAGCTGGCAATGATACCTGTAGGATTTCTCAGCGGTCTCCTGAACGGCGCCACTACTTTCAGCGGTCCTCCGGTAATTCTCTTTTTTGCCAACCAGAGGGTAGCAAAGCATCAATTCCGCGCAAGCCTGGCCGCCTACTTCCTCCTCCTCAATGTAATAGCTGTTCCCGCCTTCATCGCGGGCGGTCTTCTCACCGGCGAAACGGCTCTCAACACGCTCTACCTTTTCCCCGCTGTTATTTCAGGAGTGCTGTTTGGAATAAGGATGGCTGATCGGGTGAGTGAGGAACGTTTCAGGTTCGCAGCTTTGATCGCTCTGGGGGTTCTTGGTCTGTTTTCCGTTGTATCAGGGCTTTGATTTCTTCTCTATTAACCCAAGCTGTATCGCTATACCCCTGCGCAGGAACGAGATTTCTTTTCCGAGTTGTGCATTTCGCGAGAACACTCTTCTAATCAGTACGCCCCCGAGCCTTAGAAACAGCAGCCCCGCAAGAAGAATACGGTGCAGAAACAGAGGCAGCAGGCCGAAGTGTTTTCGAATGAATCTGTGTTTGCCCCTGTAAAATTCAAGGATGAGGCCGTCGCCCCAGTATTTGATTGCTGACTGGCTTCCGAAGTGCGTAATGGAAGCAGTGTGAACGAACCAGACACCCCAGCCGGCTTCTTCCATACGGTAGCACCAGTCGGTCTCCTCATGGAACATCGGGAACCCCTCGTCTTTGAGGCCGATTTCTTCGACGGTCTTTCTGCGAACCAATATGCAGGCCCCTATTATCCAATCGGACATTATGGTATCATCATGGTCCCAGTATTCAAGGACCGCCCATTTTCTCCAGCTGTCTGGAAGTTTCCTCCAGGGAAGAATGTGCCGAAGCAGAAGGAACCTGGATTTGAGGTGATTCCGGCATGAGGGCTGAAGAGAACCGTCCCCGTTCTGAAGCTTAGGAGCTGCAAGACCTGCCCCGGGATTCCCATCAAGAAAAGCAACCAGTTCATCGATGGCATTCTCATGACAAAGCGTATCGGGGTTAAGGCAGAGAAGGTATTCTCCGCGGCTTACCTCAATCGCCTGGTTGGTTCCCCCGGTGAACCAGTTGTTGAAATCGTTTTCAATGAAGCGCACCTCAGAATGTTTATCCCGCGCGGCAGCTATGGAAGCGTCCTGTGAATTGTTATCAACGACTATCACTTCGCAGGGAACCGTCTTTACCGTTGCGTATATGGAGTCCAGGCAGTCCAGAAGCATTTCACCGCTGTTGTAATTGACTATGAGTATGGAGAGTTTGAATTCAGATGGACGGGGAATCGGTTCAAGGCGTTTTTCGACGTACTTCAACGGTTACTGCTCCGGGGCACTGCCATCATTTTCCGGATGTCTTCCCGAAGAGCGCCAGGTGCCGTCTACGTGCTGCTGAGCGCTCAAGGAGAGTGAAACCGCTTTTAACTGCCGCATCAACGGTTGCATTGAAATCCTGTTCTGATACATGACCGCCCGGCTCAATCACCAGCAGCTTCCCGCCCTCTTTAACAACTCCGAAAAGTTCGGCCAGGAAAGAAGCGGCATCCGGCACTTCATGGATGACAGCCGCGGCAAGAACAAAATCCGCCGTATTGGAAAGATCTTCAACATTAAGAGAGTCCCGCCTGCAGACCCTTGCCTCAATACTGCCCTGGACGTTCTTCTTTTTGGCTCTTCTGTACAGCTTCTGGACCATCTTTTCCTGAAGATCGATACATATTACCCTGCCGCCCGGGCCTACCATTTCCGCCATTGGGATGCTGAAGAAACCCATGGCGCATCCTACATCCATAACTGTCATCCCCTTTTCAATATATGGGGACAACCTGTTCTCGGGGTTATCGAGCAGTTTCCGCAGGGGGCTTGCAAGGAGATATCCAACCCATACGGGACAAAGATGTTCAGCCAAAATGTGCCTTCCTATGAATTCTGGTCTGTAAGATCAGAGAATCATCAGATCGCCTGGGTTATCCGGATTGACTTTAACTGTTATCGTCTTTCCCACCTGTAACTGAGCCAGTACAGTGAGGGGCATGACCTGTTTATGAACAACTTCACAGTACGGGTGAACAGGGGAATTAACCGATAACCTGAAACGTAATCTGGGCTGGCCGTTGATGTATGTTCCGGTCTCACTGATTTCCAGAATCTCTGCCTGCGCATCGACCCAGATTGCCTCAATGCGGTCCCGTCTTCTGTTTGACAGCTGCACCCAGGTAAGTATTGCAAGATTGGACAGCAGAAAAATCCCTGCCATTCCCCAGAAGAAAATATTCAGAGGATGCCCGTCGTCCGTTTCGGCTTTCGGAGATACCAGAAAGCCGGCTACGATAAAACCGACTACTACTATGGCAAAAATGCCTAATAGATTCCCGTTGATTCTCATTCGTATTCCCATGAAAGAATTATATCTCCCGCTCGAGAATCATGCAAGAAACGGCGTCCCTTTTCTGCCTCCCGGTCATGATTAAATCAAATCTACCTGGGAATGAACAGTTCAACATCGAACGAAATACTCTCTAAATAGGCGCTGTCACCCGCTGCCTCCCCCGGAACAAGTTCAGTTATGGTCAGTATCCCGTTCTCGCGGTGAATTCCGTCATGCAGGGCAACAGCAGCCTCCTGAGCTTCTGGGCTTTCGGGCCAGAGCATGGTGGAAAGGGATTCAAATGCGGCATCGTAGCTGGCTTTGTCGGTTACAAAATAGAACCTGCGCTCCTCCCCGGGAGCATTTACAGAGCCGTCGTTGGGGCCGGTGCCATCCTCATTGAAAAAATGCCATGCGTATATCTGCAGCGCATTGATTCCTCTGTAAGGCGGAGTCACAACCGCACAGAAATTATCACTTGGAAAGGCAGGATCGAATATCCTGATGGCCCACCCCTCGGGCCCATAAGAGATGAATTCAAGGGTGAATAGCAGTCCCCCGGGCAGCTCATGCTGGAAATCCTCATGGCGATTGACAGTGCCGCTGAATCCTGATGTGCTTCCTGGCTGCTGCAGTTCGTCACCGGAGAGAAAGCTGGATACAATAATCAGTACGATAAGTATAAAGGGGTATCTGGTCATGAAATATCTCCTTGCACATAATTCCCGGAGGTTGGACGCACGATTCTGCTCACCATTCCCTTTACTCTACGGGGCTTCTTTAAACAAGGCAAGTTACAACGGTTTGCAACATTTCCCCATAGTAGTATTGTTATGGTGTTGTTATTATGGATTTCAGCATCTTACGCAGTATGAATATTTCTATTTAATATTCACGAGGATTGGGAAACATGAAAAAGGCTCTTATCACAGGAATAACCGGTCAGGATGGTTCGTATCTTGCCGAACTTCTTCTTGGCAAAGGGTACGAAGTCCATGGTATAGTCAGGCGTTCGAGCAGCTTCAACCGCGAGCGTATAGAACATCTAATACAGGACCCGGATGTGTACCGCACATCTCTTTTCCTTCATTACGGAGAGATGACCGATTCAAGTGCTCTTAACAGAATTCTTGAACGGGTAGGCCCGGATGAGATCTACAATCTCGCCGCCCAGAGTCATGTAAGGATCTCTTTCGATATACCCGAATATACCGCCGACGTTGATGCCCTTGGTGTCGCGCGGATACTGGATGCCATAAGGGAGGTCGGTCTGGTCGGGGAGTGTAAGTTCTACCAGGCTTCCACCAGCGAGATGTTCGGTTCTTCTCCCCCTCCCCAGAGTGAAGAAACCCCCTTCCATCCAAGAAGCCCTTACGCTGCCGCAAAACTCTATTCACACTGGATGGTGGTCAATTACAGGAAGGGTTACGGTCTTCATGCGTCCAGCGGGATTCTGTTCAACCACGAATCACCGAGACGGGGCAGAAATTTCGTGACCAGAAAGATCGCGCTGGCAGCGGCAAGGATAAAGATGGGCCTCCAGAGCAGCCTTGCGCTTGGAAATCTCGATGCAAAGCGGGACTGGGGCCACGCGAAGGATTTCGTCAGGGCTATGTACCTGATGCTGCAGCAGGAGGAAGGAGACGATTTCGTTATTGCTACCGGCGAAACTCATTCAATAAGAGATCTTCTTGACAGAGCCTTCGGCAGGCTGGAACTGGACTGGAAAGAATATGTTACCGTGGATGAGCGATACTTCAGGCCAACTGAAGTAGATGTGCTTAAAGGAGATCCCTCAAAGGCGAACAGGCTTCTCGGATGGAAGCCCGAGATCTCCTTCGAGGAACTGGTTAACGAAATGGTTGATTACGAAATGACTCAACTGAGTTTATAACTTTCTGAAAGGAAGGAACATGCTGAAAATCGGAATATTTGTACTTTTCGCGGCGATATCCATCTCGCACAGCGAAGTTATCACCTTTGATTTTACACTGGATACCGATGATATCCAGGTTTCACAGTGGATGAACGATGATGTTATCTCAATCCCGGGGGGAGTCGTTCCTTTCGAGGATGGAAATCCCTCCCTTCAGGGCATTCCCTACACTTTTCTTCTTCCACAGGGATCTTCAATAACCGATGTGACCGTTGATGTTCACACCCGGGTCACGCTTGATGGGAAATACGATATTACACCAGTAAACAACCTTATATTCAGCAGGCCTTTCGCTTCGGCCGACAGGTCTTCCGTTTACCTGAGCAACACACCCTTCCCCTCTTCTCCGGTCGAACGGTCGGAATGCGGTAACCGGACCGGCTTCCGCCTGGGAAGCTTTACCCTCGTTCCCTTCAGTTACAACCCGCTCGAAGGCGAGCTTTCGGTAATTACCTCAGCCACAGTAACTGTTGAATGTTCTGCGGATCCTGAGGTACAGGACATAGCTCTTACCTCAAGGCAGATAAATACGGCCGCGGCCGGACTTCAGAATATAGTAGATAACCCCTCCAGGATCGCTGATTACGCCCCTGCCGTCCGTGCGGCAACTGACGGAGATCCCGTCTGGGTTGCCATCGGTCTGGCCAGTTTTGAAACCATTCTGCAGCCTCTCGTAGATCATAGAAACCAATACACCGGTGACTCTGAATACGTAACCGTGGAGTGGATCGAGGCTAATTATACGGGGTGGGATACCCAGGAGAAGATCAGAAACTACCTGAAGGACCAGTTCTACAGCCACTCTCTTGTCTATGCGCTGATGGTTGGCGATTACGGTCCGACCACAAGAATTTCCTGGCTACAGACTACTGGTGGTAGTCCTGAAACCCTTCTTAATGTTGTCGATCATTACTATATGGATCTTGATGGAACATGGGATTATGACGGTGACCATCAGTATTGCGAATCTAACGATGCTTTAAATTACTACACCGACCTGTACGTCGGGAGATTCTGCTCTAACATTGAATCATATATTGAAACCATGGTTAACAAGACCTTATCCTATGAAACAGCCTCTCCTGCTGGATCCTGGCAGAAAACCGCGCTACTTATCGGTGCGGGTCTGTGGCCACCGAATTACTGGGGTAGTTTTGTATGCGAGGCTATCGATGACTTCATTCCTGGTGACTGGACAGTTGAGAAGCTTTACGAAACTTCCGGCGGCCACCCTAACAACCAGATAGATCTTATCAATGCGGGCTGTTCGTTCGTTGCCCCCCAGGGTCACGGATATGCATATGGCATATCCTGGTACTATGAGCCTTCTACACATATTATCTCTACCAGCAACTACAATCAGCTTGTTAATTTAGACCGGCTCGCGGTCTTTCACTCCATGTCCTGTACAACCGGCAAGCTTACCG
The DNA here is from genome assembly GCA_030592645.1 of Candidatus Fermentibacterota bacterium. Classification (GTDB taxonomy): domain Bacteria; phylum Fermentibacterota; class Fermentibacteria; order Fermentibacterales; family JCC-6; genus Aegiribacteria. The sequence goes on from JAUVIR010000025.1 coordinate 26,779, forward strand.
TAACCAGTATTGCAGAGCGGCTGCATTTCTCCCCGCTTGGCGGCGCTGTTGCGGTCATGTTCAATTCGAGCTACGGCTGGGGAACTCCCCCGTCAATGGGACCCTCTGAGTGGCTTGAGGTACATTTCGCTGAACAGCTTTTCACGAACCAGATTTACGAGATAGGTGTAGCACAGGCTTTCGCCAAGGATGCACTGTGGGCTATGACGGGTGTACCGCTCACCGGGTGGTGCATCCAGGAGAACAACCTCCTCGGAGATCCTGCTCTTATCTTCGTATCGGGCCAGACAGGCATCGAGGGCGGCCAGGTTGAAAGCCCGATGCAGCCTGCACTCGGCACGCCTTTCCCGAACCCGTTCTCCGGAAGCTGCTCGATTTCCTACGACATTCCTGTTTCCGGTATGACATCGATAACCGTTTTCGATCTGTCCGGACGAGTCGTCAGAAGTATTTATTCAGGTTCATTACCTGTGGGAACAGGGAACGTTGTCTTCGATGGCAGCGACAGCAGCGGTAACCCTCTTCCTCCAGGTTGCTACCCTGTTGTTCTCAATGGTCCTTCCGGAACTGCTTCCACAATGATGGTGGTTGCCCGCTAGACCAGCTTGAAATACCCGGCATTAAAGGTTAATCGGATTCGATAACTTTAATGCCGGGTATTTCCGTTACATCGTAACGGACTTCCGCGTGATTTTTCATAATAAGTTCCTCGCTCACAACCTCCGAAGTCTGTGTATCGGTTTCAATCCGCCAGAGTTCGTTCTCTCTGAAAACCGTTCCGTCTATCCGGACGAAACGGTGATTTCTCTCTTCCACAGAAATTCTGCCGGGAAGTTTCTTCCCGCACCTTATCTCGCCCTGCAGGTTGTGCTCATCTACCCATGTCTTTATCTGGAAGCGCCATGGAGTGTTATTTACAAACATGAAATCAAGGTAGTTGTAGAAAACAGTGGCTCCTGTCCCGAATGGTACTGTTCTCCTGTAATCCGGAAATGGATCGAAGGAATGTCTGTGACGTTCCGTAACCTCCAGCGGAGTCTGCAGAACCATCCAGTGCAGGAGATTTGAAAACTGACAGAGACCTCCGCCCACCATGGAGACCAGCTCACCGAATGAGAGCTGCAGCCCGGGGAGGAAGCCCCTTCTGCGAACCGGTTTACCTACAAGCCTCCAGAAGGAGAATACTTCTCCGGGATTAATAATTACACCATCAATCAGGGAAGCGGCCGTTTTAAGGCTTGTTATTTTATTCCTCTGAAGAGTCTCGTCAGTCCCCTCAAGTTTTCTCATCAGAATCGACCGGTGAGCCACCACCGTTTCCGGCAGAGTACCGCCTGATAAGTACGTGGCGAACTTCTCCCGGCCCAGATGCCATCTGAGCCTTCGAAGCTGCCGGCGAAGAAATACCGATATCCGGTACATCACCGGACTGATCGACGAGAGTGGTTTTCTTCCTTTTATAGTCCTGTCCTTCCCGCTAGAACAGACCGATCACATTCCCGTCGTCATCAATATCCATACTCTCAGCTGCCGGGACCTTCGGCAGCCCGGGCATCCTCATAATGGATCCTGTTATCGGCACAAGGTATCCTGCTCCCGCAGATATCTCTATCTCCCTTACTGTAACAATAAAGTCTTTAGGCCTTCCAAGAAGCTTCGGATTATCAGAGAGGGATTTCTGCGTTTTTGCAATACAGACCGGAAGCTTCCCGTAACCGAGCCTCTTTATCATCCGAAGGTCTTTCCTTGCAAGGGTAGTGTAGTCGATATGCTCGGCGCCGTAGATCTCTCTGGCTATCACTTCCACTTTTTCTTCCATACTCTGGTCCCAGTCGTAAAGAGGCGAGAAGGTGCCGCTGCAGTCCCTGGCATTCGTGGTTACAAGGGAAGCCAGCTCTTCCATTCCGCTTCCTCCGTTGACGAACCCGTCTCCTATAGCGGCTGGAATCCCCAGCTCGCCGCAGCGCTGCACCACAATTTCAAGTTCAGCATCCGTATCGTGCGCGAACCTGTTGACACAGACAACCGCCGGGAGACCGAATTTACCGATGTTCTCTATATGCTTTTCCATGTTCGGCAGACCGGCTGCTACCGCTTCCTCGTTGGGAATCTGAAGGTCGCGCTTCGAAACGCCGCCGTGCATCTTAAGTGCCCGGCATGTTACGACAAGAACGACAAGGCTTGGACAGAGCTTCCCTACCTGACACTTGATATCGAAGAACTTCTCGGCTCCCAGGTCAAATCCAAAGCCGGCTTCGGTTATCGCCCAGTCAGAGAAAGCTACTGCCATCTGCGTCGCGAGAAGGGAATTGCAGCCGTGCGCGATATTCGCGAAAGGTCCGCAATGCACGAAAGCAGGATTCCCCTCAAGGGTTTGAACAAGGTTCGGCTTGATAGCATCCTTAAGCAGCATAGCCATGGCGCCGGTAACTCCCATTTCCTTAGCTGTTACCGCTTCCCTGTCGAAGGTCAGGCCTATGAATATACGGTCTATTCTCTCTTTAAGATCATCCATGTCCACAGCCAGAGAGAGTATCGCCATGATCTCGCTTGCTGCGGATATGTCGAACCCGGACTCGCGCGGGACTCCCTGGGTTCTGCCCCCGAGTCCGATGATTATGTCTCTCAAGGATCTGTCGTTCATATCCATTACGCGTTTAAAACTGACGGTTCTTGCATCCAGACGCGAGGGGTTTCCCCAGTGAAGGTGGTTATCCAGCGCTGCTGCAAGAAGGTTGTTGGCTGCTGTTATCGCATGCATATCCCCTGTGAAATGCAGATTGATATCCTCCATGGGGATTACCTGTGAATACCCGCCGCCGGCAGCCCCGCCCTTCATACCGAATATCGGACCGAGGGAAGGTTCCCTTACAGCGCAGCTCACGGACTCCCCAAGCCTTGCCATCCCCTGCGTAAGGCCTATTGTGGTTGTGGTCTTCCCGGCTCCCGCCGGTGTTGGTGTGATTGCTGAGACAAGCACAAGTTTACCTGTGCCTCTTCTCTTCTTCTGCAGAGTATCAAGATGTACTTTAGCCTTATCAGCGCCGTAAAGGTCAAGATCCTCAGCCGAAAGGCCGAGTTTGGCAGCGATCTCAGTTACAGGACGGGGAACAGCCCTGCTGGCAATTTCAATGTCCGACGGGAATGTACTCACTGTTTTCCTCCAATATCAGAATCCGTTTGAACTGATCTTTTCGGGGGGTTCCGGTTTTACTCTTTCCACCTCAGGCGCTACAACTTCCTCCAGCGTACCGCCGGCAGGCAGACCGAAGCCTTTCAATGAATAGGTTCTGTATATTTTTCTGTTGTTTTTCATACCAGAGACCACGCAGATGGATTCCCCATGGAGTTCAGCTTTTTCGGAGGCTTCCTTCAGAGCTGAGTTAAGATCGGTATGCATAATTGAATCCTTCCTTCCGTAAGAAGCAGTATTGTTTAATGCAATGGTTTTCGCAAGACGCTAATGTATCTTCAGGAGATATGCGGAAAGGGGGAAGGCGTTTGCTTGACCTTCCCCCGTCGGGTTGGGAGGTATGATGATATGTATGGAGCTACAGATAACTGTTATCTCATTGGGTGTCCCATTCCCGAACCGTGATCCATTCCAGCGCCGTGTCCCATTGCGCCGGCATGCTCCTCCGCCATTTCGGCCAGCTTATCAAGCTGCTCGAGCGTAAGAACGTTATGGATGTCTACTATGGCTTCGAAGACTATATCCTGCATAGCTTCCCGTATTTCAGAATTCTCACTCACTGCTTCTTCAAGGTCGCTCACGGTAAGAGTTGCAGAAGTGAAGATATCCATGAACGGAGTATGGTCCTCCGGCCTTCCTGCCTCTTCCATGATACCCATAGCCTCTTCCCTGGCGTTTTCAGTGATTGACCGTATCTCTTCGATCTGCTCTTCGGTAAGATCAATATGCCTGAACATCATCCTGAACTGTTCAAGTCTTTCCATCCCGAATCCACCCTGCTGTCCCGGACCTCCGGGCCCGGAGCTCATTCCAGGTGCTCCGCCATGAGATCCGGCCTGCGGGCTCCATCCTCCGGGACCTTGAGCCATTGCGGTACCGGCCAGTATCAATATTGCCAGGGCGGCAATTCCTATGGTTTTCATTTTTCTTGACATTTCTTCTTTCCTTTCAGTTACGATCTCAGTGCAAGGATTCCCCATGCACCCGAGTCGTAATCGTCTTCAATTTCATCAAGCATCGTATCTGCGTCTATAATATCCGCCGCAATGAACCAATGTTCCGATGAACCTTCAATGTACCATTCGTAGCTGTATACTCCGTCGCCTGCAACCCTGTCTCCCCAGAGGCCGTCATCGTTCATCCAGTGGCGGGGCCAGATCGGGCATGGGCCGTGCGCGAAAACATAGTATGCGGGTTCGTACTGCGGATTGGTGTGAAGAACCTCGACCTCAAGCCTGACAAGGATTCCGGGTTCAAGTACAGGAAGTCCGTCTTCTATGCTGTAGAATGTATCCGGGGAATCGCACTCCCATGTAAGCTCATCTCCCTGGTATATCTTCATCGACTGGATGAATACTTCCTGTGTTACTCCGGAATTCAGGGAAAATTCTGCAGGGGTGATGTGGGTGAGAACCCAGCCCCCGTGAGGATCAGTGGTGAGTCCGGTTTTTTCAACAATGAGCCTTCTGGTGCGGATATCACTGATAGGCTTTATTCCGGGGTTAAGCACGCCGTCATGAGTAACGTCAATATTGAAGTCTGCAAACAGGTTCCTGATAACCGTTACTGTGCATACTCCCATTTCAGGGTCGTTTTCCAGGATGACTTCAAATGAGCCTTCACTGCTTAGCTCTCTCCACCAGTGCTCCGGCAATGCGTTATCCTTTCCAGCATCCCCACTTTCCCCCTGCCCCTCAAGGGGGGTCATTTTTACGTAGCTGTTACCCGAGAGAAGGTTCTGGATGTTCTCCGAATCGGTAAGCGTAGCCGAGGGTTCCTGAACACACCCTGCTGCCATAACCAGTACCAGCACCGCTGCCCCTGTTCCAAGAAGCTTATTCATTCTGCTCCTCCTTTCAATCGTGATTTCAAGATGCTTTTTCATATTGAGCCTCCTTTCATCCGATGATATTCTGAGGAACAATTACGAACGGAGTATTGTCAGTCTGTAACAGATTGTAACAGATGATCGGGGTCGTATCTTGAATTTTGGCATTTGATTTGTTAAGACATTAACGAATGCCAAAATTCAAGATACGACCCCGTCATGGTAACCGGGCTAAATGGCCCGGTCAAGAATTGAATGGGGGCCGAAGAAATCGGCCCCCTGAACTTGAACTATCTGAAGCTTATCTCAGCACCAAGACCGAAGTACGTGACACTCTTGTTGTATGTGCAGGCATCAAAGGGGTCGACACCCTGTCCCTCGTCGTAGAAATTGTGCCCGCCAGCAAGGGTGAGCGCAAAATTGTCATTGACAGCGTAGCGAATTCCTCCGCCGATAGCGCTGTAATCGAGATTGTACTCGAAGTCATTGTAAGTACTGTCACTTCCTCCTAAGTCACTGTGGAGGTATGCGAGCCCTAAGAGTATTCTGGGAGAAACCTGATAGTCTATTCCGAGCCCGATATCGAGACCGTTCTCGTAATGGACATCAACACCGTTGAGCGAATCTTCGGCGATATCTGCAACAAAGTAGTAGTTGAAAGTAGTACTCAGCTTGAATGCGGGTGAGAACTGGTAGGAAATTCCTCCTGCAAGTATGGCGGGAAGATCCCTTCTCTGTTTAAACCCTTCAATGGCGAAACTGGAATCGGGCATAGGCACTGGAGGATACCATCCATTCTCGATGACACTTGTTTCAAACTCCAGAGCTGTGCTGGTTTCGTACCTCAGGGCGATGTTAAGGTTCTCGGTGGGTACTACGTCAACGCTTATTATCCCGTTGAAACCGCTTGCGGTCTTTTCAACGTCCAGAACCCGGCTGGATGTACCGACCGGCACAGGAGTTCCCGTGGAGTCGGGAGCGAATATTGTAAAATCCGCCTGGCCATCGTATGTTTTTTTAGCTGAAGTGTAACGGCCGGCAAGGGCAAATGAGAACATGTCACTGGCTGCAAAGGATGCTCCAACGGTACCTGCAATGTACTGCGAAGATGCCTTCATACTGCCTTCACTCATAAGAGCGAAGTAGTAAGGGCTCATATTTATCATCTGCTGGTATCCCGTTTCAAGCAGAGGCATCGCATAAAGGCCTTCCTTGTAATCCAGGAATCCTCCGCCTGCAGGAACTGTGAAGGCACCAAACAGAGCCCAGTCGCCTGTTCTGTACACTGCGTACAGGTCAGGCAGGAACAGAGTGGGTTCTGTTGATTCGTACGTTTCCACTGAGGTTGTATCCCAGAAGGGAACAGCTTCAATGGTATAATCCTTCAGCAGGAACTGATTGCCGAAACTGATGTGGAAACCCTCATCCAGAAACACCAGACCAGCGGGGTTGTAGCTTACCAGGTCAGCTCCGTCGGTAGCGGGATTGCGTGCAAAATTCCTGTAGTAGCTAACGCTCCTGTTTGTTAGATAATCGATATTACTAGCGTAAGTAATACCGACACAGAGTGTTACAAGAACCAGAGTTACTAAGATTCTCATCTGTTCCTCCTCGGGTTGTATCAGCAGCCATCTTTGAATGCATGGCTGCCATTCTGACTGTTAGATGGATTATTAACAGAGATAGGAGCTTCGTCCAGCTTTGCGGTCAGTAAGTTGAAGCAAAACCCCGCAACGCATTTTGCCCTGCGGGATTTCGCAAGTGTAAATAGTAGAATCCGGCCGCTTCTACTGGAACAGAACTTTGATTGTTCCCCAGGTTCCCGTTGCCAGCGACGAAAGCGAGTCGGTCACGATCACGCTGTCAAAAGCGGCGTGATTCTGAATTAATCCCCAGCTCTGGCAGCCTATCAGGATTGAACCGGGATCACCATAAGTAGTATCGTATCCTCCTAGCATGTACAAGGATGGCTCATCCTCGATAGAACCCTGCCACACCTTGCCCAGAAGCAGTGCTTCTGAGAGAGTGAACCTTATCCAGTACTCTACTCCGTATGCAAGCGTGAATGGCTCAGTAGCCAGCACCTCAAAATTCATACCGGGACCATCGTGACGGAACAGAACAATATCCTGCATGTTGTATCTGAGCCAGAGAGCATACCCTTGTCCAATGTTGATCGGATCCCCCATCCTGGCTCCAAATCCGACATGCGTGGTTGCGTCCCATGCCACAGCCTTGCAGTAGAATGAGTAATCCGGGATAGACATAACATAGGGAGGAGCTGTCTGATCATCCCCGTTAAGGGAGTAGACTCCTCCGTTATCGTAATTGATCTCCATGTGGTACCATCCACTGTCTATATAAAAGTCTGCGGAATCCGCAAAGCTTGAGTACTCGGTCCAGCCAACAGCTGAGCTGCCGTTAAAGTAATCCTCAAACAGTATGCCTGCGCCTGATACAGCGCAGAGAGCAAGCAAAAGAATGAAATACCTGAACATTCCCCTCCCCTTTCAGAATCGGCAGGACACCGTGCCTTGCCGCAAACAAAGGATGGACGGAAACGTGATGGCTGTTACAGTGAATACCACTTATGAGGGATAGAGCAGCCATAGCATAGCCGCCATCCTTCAATTATTACAATAATACTCGGTAATATCTATTGTAAATACTATAAACAACATATGTAAATAAAACATACTATATTTATCGGATATTAACTCTTCACCAATCTGATCCGGCGTCCTGCCTCAGCTGCAGGATAGTAAATCTCGAACAGTTTAAACGCAAAAGAAACATTGACTCGGAATACATATATGGTATCCGTTGTTTGGTATGAGCGAACCTGGACGTTAGAACCGGATTCTTGATTTAACGTAAACCCGATTTTCGTGTGTCCGCTTACGATTGGACTTATTATGAGAACTCTCTTTCTACTTTTCATTGTAGGCAGTGTGGCAATTGGTTTTCCGATGTGGCAAGCGGTAGGTCCTGAAGGAATCGGAAATGGTCTCACCGGTATCGCACAATCCTATTCCGATTCCTTGACATTGTATGCTGTTGGCGGAACCGTAACTCAGGGTAACTACTTAATTGAGTCTCAGAGCATCGGAGGAGGTTGGGATCTGTTCTCCTCACCTTCTGCAAAGAACTTCCTCGGTGGTGTAATGGCGATCACACCTGATGAAGTTATGCTTTTTGCTAAGCCATCACAGGATCAGATTGCCAGATCCACGAAACTATGGGCAAACCTGGAACTGGGTTTCCATTCAAAGCGATTATTCAACAGTGCGGGATATCGTTACACTGCCGGGCAACATGAGCAGCGCCTGGGCCGTCGGGAGGGGTAAGGATTCCGGACCTTATCATGCATACTTCTGGAAAACTGAGGACTCAGGTCTGTCATGGAGCACTGATGACCTTATTACAACCGCTTCGGAGCTGTACAGGATTTCAGTCTGTGAAGCTGACCCGAATATTATCTATGTTGCCGGACAGATGAATACATCTCCAGCAGTACCTTTGATTATGAGATCATCTGACGGTGGGACAAGCTGGCTGGATGTTACTCCTCAGGAATCCCTTATAGAAGACAGTATCGGTCTCGGAGTTACGGTTAGTCCTGTCGATCCTCTCCTTGTACTCTTCAGCACCAGAAGGAATGTCTATCGAAGTCAGGACGGAGGGCAGACCTGGGATTTAGTGAATGATGAGGACTGGGTTTTTGATATCGAGTATTCTGCAGCCAACCCGGATCTCGCCTTTGCAGGAGGGGAGGGAGCAGTCCTTCGCAGTCTGAATGCAGGATTATCCTGGTCAAGGGTTCCAATTGGCTCTACGGATGAAATCGTCAGAGTTGTGCTTCCCTCAAGAACCGATGAGAACGTTGTTTCCATCGGCACTTCAGGGGGTTACCAGTACAGCAGTGATAAGGGTGAGAATTTGATTCCCGATAATGATGGCATGATGTTCGTTAAAACAGGGAGTATCGCTTCTTCCTCAGGATCCGCACCAAGGCTCTATATGGTGATCGACGATGTTCTTTCCGCCTCGGATGATTTGAGTGCAACCTGGTTCGAATGTGTAACACCTCCCGAAATGCAAACCTACGGAATTGATATTCTTGTGGATCCTTTCAATAAGGATAATCTCGTATGTCTCGAGTACACAGGAGAGTTCTGGAGCAGTACTGATGGCGGCTTTACGTGGGCTGTCGATGACTCCAGTCTCTCACACGGTGGTGATGTGGCAGCCGATCCCAATAATCCAGGGGTGCTGTATATAGCCGGACGCAGAGGTGTTTCCGGAAGCAGCTGGGGCTCTCTCGGCAGATCTGAAGACAGTGGCGCAACCTGGTCCTTCCAGGATGTCGGTGATTCACAATCCACTATCTATACAATAGCCATAGATCCTGTTCATCCGGACACGATGTACGTTGGCGGAACATACATAAGTGCTCAGGGGTGTTTGATCTACCGAACAATGGATGGACGGTCTACATGGGCTGCCGTCCAGACACCTGTTTAATACTCTCCACTTACTGGCATTGCTGTAAGTGCTGATGATCCCGATATACTGCTCGTTACCGGATACAACGGGTTGTTCCGCAGCGATGATTTCGGTGTCTCATGGACGCACATCTTTTCCTACTTATACTCGGGACCTGTATTCTTTGATCCGTATGTACCACAGAGAGCCTGGTTCTATCAGGGAATTGCGACCTGCAAGGGTATTCACTTCAGCGATGATGCCGGATTAACATGGACAGAATGGAATGAAGGTCTCATTACCTGGTCGAGTGTAAACTCATTGACGTTTATTCCCGGCCAGTGGCTTTACGCTTCCACCCCATGCGCGGCTTTCCGGCTGGATATCTCGGGAGTCGGGATAGCTGATGATGCAATTGAACCACCGGGCTCAAGCATACTGTCTGTTTCACCAAATCCACTGCGTAGTGCTGGTTCTATTCAATACACAACAACCGAAGCAGAACCCGTTGAATTCATGGTAATAGACCTGGCGGGAAGGGTAGTTGCGCGATTCACTGATCAACCTGAACAAACTGGAATCAACACGGTGTCATGGTTACCTGGAACGGAGCAGAATCAACCTCTCTGCACGGGAGTGTATTTCATCAGAATGAGTTCCAATTCTGAAATTTCAACTACCCGTGTGATTCTTCTTCACTAGGTCAGAGGCGATAGATGCCTCTGCGAATGGTATAAATCCTGAATGTCGCAAGTGACGTCCGGCCCCATAACGCAAAAACCGCACGGCGTTCCGTTTGAAATCGCCTTGCGGTAACTCTCTGGCGGGCCACACTAGACAATATTCGAAATGATTGTCGTTATAAGGGATATTAGTGAGTGGAAGTTAATCCAGCATCAGGACCTTCTCCGTCACTGAACATCCGCTCCCGATCAGCGTAATGAAGTAGACTCCCAGGTCGCATCGCTCTCCACTCTGGTCGCTGCAATCCCAGGCAGCAAACTGTTCTTCACTCTCGAGATCGATCTCGCTGACCAACCTTCCGGAACAGTCGTGTATCAGAATCCTGTACGGTCCCGACAGCGGTAAACCTTCAAGTTCGATGGAGAGGAAACGGCTGCAAGGATTGGGGAACAGATTGATAGCCGGACTCAGAGGTTCAGGGGAACCCTCTTCAATTCCAGTAACAGTACCTCTGTCGACAAAGACCAGTTCAGGCTCCGATGATCCAGTTTCGAGCCAGGCTATCCAGTATCCGTCGTCCACGCTGCTTACCGCGATGTTGTCCACCGGAACTGTTCCCACTCCAGTCTCTACCACATGGTCGAAACCGTTCCAACCATCTTCATAATGCCTGCACCGTATCTGTCCATTCTGGCACCATGCAAGCAGCATTCCTGAATCCTCCTGGTTGGCTGACATGACGCAGCTGTTATCCTCATCGGGGTAATCCCACAGGAATGGTGTGCTGTATAGTGATTCAGGAGACATGCAGTCGAACTCCGAGAAGAAGACCTGTCCGTAAACATCTTCCCAGAGCGCTATAGCCTTGCCACTGCAGCTTCCGAGCGCCATCAGAGTGGGTGGCCAGTCGGGAACGCTCTCGCTGGTTGCCCAGTAGAAGCAATCCTCCAGGAGATTTACGGAGTCAGCCGGGGGATTGTGGACAAATGATTGGAGGGCGGCTCCGGATGGAAATGATCCTCCAGGCTGTCTATAATCGGCGCAGAACATCGGCCAGGAGTTCGCTCCGTCCAAAACCGGTCCGAGTAAAGTGAAAACTTGTGGCAGACCCTTATTCGATCCCGTACCTTTATAAAGCGAATAGCAGAGAGAAAACAGGCTGTCGACCTCACCGGAGGCGGAAACACTCAGCTCCATTGATTTCCAGTAGCAATGAGTCATGCTGCTGAAGCAATCGTAGGAATAGATGGCAAGAAACGCATTCCACCTAGCATCCGGATTCTTTAGAAAGCTGTAACTGTAATGCTCGTGGTAACCCTCTATCGTCCAGTAATCCATCTGGGATAGAGAGGAAGACGTATAGGTCCGCAGAGTATCAGTATATTCGTTATAGGTAGACGAGATATAAAGCACAATGTGAGAATCCGGGGCAAACTCACAGACCCCAACAGAGGCATCGTAATCGCCTGCTGTGGTGACGTCAGCTACAAGCGAATCACCCTCATATCTGCCCAGATGCGCATACTCGTCCCAGCCGATCCAACTGACGAAGGAAACATCCGAATCGGTGCTTAATGGCACGATCTCCACATCCGCCATGGCGGCAGCAGCTACAAATAGAAGTATTAACAACAATCTCATATTCCCCTCTTCTCCTCATGACAAACAACCATATGCCTTGAATCTATATATACAGTATAAGCTGCAAGGAGCCTTAACTACAATAGAGGAATTACACTGTTTGCGTTTTGACTTAGTAGCTGGATGTGGAAGATTCTATTCGGGAGACAAAAACGCCCCCTGATCGGGGGCAGCGTCTTCTCTGGCGGGCCACAGTAGACAATATTCGAACTATTTCTGAACACGATGGAATGGAGTATCCTCGCCATCAAGATCATCTATTGCCCGGTTCTCTTTAATCTGTGCGAGAATCGAGAAGGATATTGAATCGAAATCTGACTATATATAGCCTTAGGAGAAAACAGCTTTTACAAAGCCCCAGGTTGAAGACTCCTTTGAACCTCTTGTATCCGATTGGTCCTTCCAGTAATCGATCATCCACACATTGTCACTAACCTCAACAAATCTGAATACTGCATCTCCTGCCGCCCTGTAACCCTCAGTGTGTGCACTATTGGTGTATACTTCAAGATAAAATGGGCAGGTCATACCCAATGCTGTTGAGTCATCGGGCCATGCGTATGTGGGAGTGCATTCAAGATCCAGTGAGATTCCCTGTGCGCTCAGTAACAGATCTTCAGAATAAGCTAACTCCGAACTCAGAAACCAGCAGGAATCTGGGTCATGTGGATTCCACTCCCAGTCTTGCTCGTGAAGCACAAACATAAAACTGTCTGCGAAGCAGTCTGTATAATCGGAGATATTCTGCTCTAAGTAAGATTCTCGAAGTTGCTCAACTACCTGTTCTGGTGTTACAGATACAACTATATCCTCAGTCCCCGCTGGGGAGCATGCACTTATCAACAATAGAATTGCTGATGTCCCGAAACAGCAATTTAACACCGACATCATCTTCCCTCCTGATAAATGGATTTGATTCTATCCATGAGTTCCAGAAAGGGGAAAATGACAATATCTACCTCCAAGAATGTCTGATTTATAAAGAGAGTATTCACTTAATACATAAACTGTATTCACGAGTTACTGGAATGTTCCAAATAAGCAAATAACAGTGCCCTGTAAATTGTGCTGAGCTTAAGTGTCGCAAGTGACGTCCGGCCTCAAACGCACGGCGTTCCGTTTGAAATCGCCTTGCGGTAACTCTCTGGCGGGCCACAGTAAACAATATTCGAACTACGTTAATTCAAGATTGAATACATTTTATTCATAGTGTGTCCACATGCGAATTACCTTAACGATTCTTCTTTCCTTAAGAACCTGATAAACCAGTCTATGCTGTATGTTGATCCTTCGAGAACATACGCCTGCCAAATCACCAACAAGCTTTTCAAATGGTGGAGGAGATCTGAAGGGATCCTCTTCGAGGATTCGAAGAAGTTCTTCCGCTTTTTCTTTAAGACCTGAACTTGAAAGTTTCTTTGCGTCCTTTCTGGCATGTCTTGTGAACACAAGCTGCCATTTCACCAGTCCAACTCTTTTTCGCACTCATCGACTGGTGTTTTCATACCAGCAAGGATTGATTCTCGCATGCCTGGAATACTGGTAAGGTAGAGAGTTTCCTGGATTGAACGCCAGTCATCTTCACTTATCAGGACTGCTGAATTCCGCTTTCCTGCAATCTGAACAGGCTCATGCGATTGAGCTACCTCATCAAGCAGCTTGTAAAGCCTTTTTCTTGCCTCAGTTACCGTGATATTAGTCATTGCGTACCTCCATACGTACGTATTATCGTACGTATATGAACTAATGTCAATTCAGCAAAATGAAGTTCTATATTCTCGAACCGCATAAACGCAAAGACCGCACGGCGTTCCGTTTGAAATCGCCTTGCGGTAACTCTCTGGCGGGCCACAGTAGACAATATTCGAAATTTCATGGAGCATTGTTCTACTTCCTCTACTTCCCTTGACTTTTCTAAAGGAAAGGCATAGTTTAAAATGTAGTCATGTGCAAGGTAGAATTATCCTTACACAATATATCTTCGAAACTGATCCAGCTCCTTAAATGAAATCAACCTCATTCAAGGGAGGGAATATGATTCTAAGTATTCTTGTCTTAATCTCGCAACCGGTTTATTCAATCCTGAGTTCCGGTCTGCAGGGTATTCCCATTGATGTCTATAACACCTGGGAGATAAATTACGCCTCAGATATTCAGGATATTACATGGGTATCGTATCCATACTACCTTGCTATCAGAAGCAACGGAGACGGTAAGATATACCTGGCAGATTCGCAGTGTAACTACCAGGGTGAAATTGCCCTTCCCGATAGCGTTGAAGGTTTCGGGCTTACTTACGACTATATGGATGAGATGTATTACATCAACAGCATGTCGAGTCAGGTCTACTACTCGGACGGTTCCGATTCCTGGGCATCCTTTCAGCAACCTTCTCTTGGAGCAGGCATGGACTTCGCATACTGGTTCGGTCCCGACTGTATCTTCGAAGTTTCCCCGTTCAGTCCTCATGGTCTCTGTTCTACAGAATTGTTCAGCCTTGAAAATGAATACTACGATATGCCTGGAACCGGCTTTAATGATGAAATCAGTGGATTGACGGTTGGCATGATGGCTACGTTGGGCGGGTGGCCACCCTGTGCAATTATAGCAACAACTAAGAATAGTCATGAATTCCTCTTTTATATGTATGGTTCATCTGAATACGACCTCGTGGAGGTGGAGGACTGTCCCGTACCTGTTGAAGAATCCCTCGGTCTTACGCGGAGCTCGGAATGCACAGAAATCTACTGGAGTTACAAGGGAACTGACGGTAATTACTATATAAGCCTGCTCGGTATAGATTTCTTCTACTTTGGCGGGATCGAAGATGAAGCATCTTCAATCGGGGAGTATTCTTTCCTGTCGATCGAATCAAATCCTGCATATGGAAGTGCAATCTTCAGTCTTCAAGTTCCCGTTTATAACACAGTGTCCCTGACCATTTACGATATCTCTGGCAGAGCTGTCGAAGAGATCTGCCGCGGTCCCATGGAAGCCGGGGATACACAGTGGAGTTTCTCTGCTCCAGCTGGGATGTATACGGCTATGCTCAGATGTGAAGATAAAGTTGAATCGCTGAAATTCGTGATTAATGACTGAGATATTCCAACCGGGATTTCAGAGACAAATCATATAATTGGAAGCACCCCTGTTTTGCATGTAGAGCCTAAGTGTCGCAAGTGACGTCCGGCCTCATTCGCACGGCCTCATTCGCACTCGAACCGTGCATCCGAGTATGGCATAAAGAAATAGCCCCCTGATCGGAGGCATTGAACTCTCTGGCGGGCCACAGTAGACAATATTCGAATTATCTGATGCACTATAGTCCTAACTACAACTGCAGATTGGGATGTTTTGTTGAAGGTCTTTCTCCGAGCTAGTCCCCTGCATAGTTTGTTGACATGGATTGGTTTCGGATAGTATACTCAATTTCAGAGCATGAAATGGGGTCATTCCGCTAAATTCCGGAACTGATGAGATGTAGTGCCAGACGTTGCAGGAATTAAAGATAATCAAAATTCCTATTAACCAGATGATTTCGACGGCTATAATGACAGGACTGAGACTGTTCAAATAGAACTGTAACAACAATCATTGAGAGGAATCAATTATGAGATTTACTGGAATCCTTCTAACTATTTCATCAGCCCTAATATTTGTTCTTATGGTGGGCTGCGGTGATGAGACCACTGGTCCAACTGGGGGAGAAGAAGGGTGGACTCTCTGGGATGGAGGAGATTTTATTTTCGCCTGGTTATTGGAGGACTCGACAAGTACTATTCGCCTAAGGCTTTCCGCGCAAACAACAGGATGGGTAGCAGTCGGCATTGAACCCACCCAGGGAATGAATGAATCCAACCTGATCATCGGTTACGTCTCAGGAGGATCCGCCAGTATCAGAGACGATTTTGGCACTGGGATGTTCACTCATGCATCTGATGTTAGTCTTGGTGGCTCGGACGATGTTGAGGTGATTTCCGGTTCAGAAGCTGATGGGGAAACAATTATTGAATTCCGAATTCCATTGGATTCCGGGGATCAATACGATAAAGTTCTGGTGGACGGAGAAAGTTACGATGTAATCTTCGCCTTTGGTGCTGACGGTGCAGATGATTACACATCGGCACATGTTTGGACTGATTCTGCAATTATGAATCTCGGTCTGTAAATCCTTTTTAGTTTCCTGTACAGATCAATATTTATGATACTTCGGATCATTGAGTACTTTCGGAAAGTACTGATATCAGAGGGCATTGTGCTTGGGAAGCCCAAGGTATGCCTGCGGGATTCACTCTGGCGGGCCACAGTAGACAATATTCGAACTTCTATTATCACAGGTCAGAGAACTCTTGACTTAAGCAGTCATCTTTGGAATAGTGAATATGGATTAATCTGATGCAATTGCATCCGCTATTATTAGGAGGATAGCTGTGAATATTTTAATAGTATTTCTTATCTCCTTGAGCGCACAGCAACAGATAGATATGCTTGCCATTGAAGATACTCTCTACATAGCTATGGGCGATTACTCCAGTCCAAAGGTTTTCAAGTATGAGTCAACCTTCCTGGTACAGGAGATCGATCTTGGAGGTTTTTACAATAACCTAAGCATCGGGTACTCCAGAGAAGGGGCGGATCCCATTCTTCTAATAGGCTGCAGTCTTAATTACGATGGAAACGAAGATTCTCTCTTCGCGCTAGCTCCATCGGATCTCTCCCAAATATGGAAAACAGGGGATTTTCCTTATCATTTTGAGCCATGGTTTAGAAAGATATTCGTAGAAAGATGGCATCCTGAAACTCGTCATCCTAGGTTCATTTCATACTATTGCACTGATGTTATGAAATCGAGTGACGAACAGTGGATATTCTCAAATACCTTCGATCCAAATACATATCCGATAATATGGGGGGAACTCCTGTACTATTTCAATACTGGTGGGTACATCGGTGATCATTTTATGGGGTCGGTCACAGTTAGTGAAGAGCCTATGATAACCGGATTAGTTAATAATCATGGTTCACCTGTGCCTTATTATCCAAACTGGTGGACTGCACAAATACATGTCCACGAAGTAGATACGGATTCAATAATGCGTGTTATTCCAGTTGGCGGTGGTGAATATTTGGATCCCCTCTTCTATCCCCGCGGATACTCTCTGGGAAGCTGCAGCGGCCATGCAGTACTCCTGTGGTCCGATACTACAGGTACTATCTATTCTACAGAAGTTGCTGGCTCTCCGCTTGAAATAGTATCAACGGAACCGTTTGGGTTCAGCCTTCCAACGGATTACTCAGCCATTGCTGCTTCTCGTAATCCGTCCGATTCCGGCATACTTTTATGTTACTACCGCGATGGTTACATAAGAGCAAGGTATATGGAGGATTCATGGTTCTCTTACGAGCATCAGGTAGCACCCACCACATCTATCTATAGCGGTAACCTCGCTGTCAGCGGCACTCCTGACGGTTACTGGATTGCCTGGAATGATGGCAGTGCATATCCAAATATTGCCTGGATTGGTCGTGAGACACTGACAGGGATTTCAGAAAACCAATCAAACCCGATTGGTAATTTGTGCCTAACCACCGCACCCAATCCATTCTGCGGAACACTCGAAGTCACTATGAATTCATATGAAATCCCTGTGCAGATCAATATTTACGATACTTCAGGTCATCAAGTACATTCAGGAACTACTGATGCCAGCGGACATTTTACCTGGGATGCTCATAACATGCCTGCGGGAGTGTATCTCATCCGGGCAATTCATGATGCTGAGTTTGTTGACAGTAAAACATTGTTAATCAGGTAAATACTTTCGTAAGTGACCAGAAGTGACGCCCGGCCCCATTCGCACTCGAACTACGCATCAAGATACCACATAAAGAAATAGCCCCCGGATCGGGGGCAGCGTCTTCTCTGGCGGTCCGGACGAGACTCGAACTCGCAACTTCCGGCGTGACAGGCCGGTGCTCTAGCCAATTGAACTACCGGACCGCTCAGAGTAGGGATTG
>JAUVIR010000022.1 GCA_030592645.1 Candidatus Fermentibacterota bacterium
TATGGTACTTTACAGGGGAGAGCAATTTTACCCCACTCTTGCCAGGGACTTTGACATTTCAGATCATCTTGAATGGATACGCCTTCCGGGAAGCAGCATATGTGTCTTTGAGCTCCATTCCATTTCCAATTCCGGTAAAGCGTTCATAATTGCGTAGAATAACTGAATTTGAGTTGAAATAATACAGAGTTATATATGTCAGAACACATATTCAGGATTGGTTTATGCAATGGGAAAATGGTTGCTGATTGAAACCGTAGATCAAGTTGAAGCAGTATCTGAAAGGCTGTTATCAGCAAAGGTAATGGCAGTGGATACTGAAACAACAGGGCTGGATCCTCACACATCCAGGCTCAGATTAATTCAGATAGCTGTTGAAGGCTCCAAGACGGTGATCTTCGACTGTTTCAAGCTGTTGCCGGAGGCGGCAGAGGAGATTACAGCGATACTGACATCGCCATCGATAAAGATATTCCAGAATGCCAGGTTTGATCTGCAGTTCTTAAGATCGGAAATGATTTCAGTATCCGGGTGGATCTTTGATACGATGCTTGCGGCAAAACTCCTGAGAACATCCGGCGGTCCGCGAAAGGTTGGATTGGCTTCTCTTGCAGAGCACTACTTAAACCGGACCTTATCTAAAGAGGAACAAAAAAGTGATTTCTCCTCGCAATTAACCACAAGGCAGCTGGATTACGCAGCGGATGATGCCGGGATACTATTGGAGTTGAGACGTAAACTACTGGATGAGATTAAGAAACATCATTTGATCGAAGCTGCCCGCCTGGAGTTTGCATGTGTATATGCAGTGGCGTCAATAGAGTATGACGGGATCTACCTGGACAGGGAGAAATGGTCAGCCCTGCGCGAGGAAACAGAGAAGATGAAGGCAGATGCCCTGGCCGAACTGTATCCTTTTATCGGTTTTCCCACAGTTCAATTAGACATGTTTGATAACCACCTGAGCTATGGTCATAATGCAAACAGCAGCAAACAGGTCATGAAGATGCTCAATGATAATGGTATACATGTTGAGAATACTTCGAAACACAGTCTGGCTCATTACAGTCAGCATCCGATTGTTGTTTCGCTATTGAAATACAGACAGGCATCCAAGGCTCTATCGAGTTTTTTGTGTTCGATACCGAAACAGATCAATGTATCCACTGGAAGACTGCACCCTCAGTACAGCCAGATAGGTGCATGGAGCGGGCGGATGAGTTGCAGCCGGCCGAACATTCAGCAAATTCCCAGAGGACAGGCTTTTCGTCAATGCTTTGCAGCACCGCTCTGGAGGAAATTAGTCATTGCGGATTATTCGCAAATTGAGTTACGGGTTATCGCTCAGGTATCAGGTGATCATAGAATGATCGAGGCGTACAAAAACGGTGAGGACCTGCATAAACTGACAGCATCCCTGATTCTTCAGAAACAGATCAGTATGATCACGAAGAAAGAGAGACAGGCTGCAAAAGCAGTGAATTTCGGGCTTGTATTCGGGATGGGTGCTTCAGGGCTGAAAGCTTACGCGCTGGAAACGTACGGTGTAGAAATGTCTTTGAATGAAGCAGAGGTGTTCAAGAAAAGATTCTTTCTGGGATACAAAGGGGTTGAGGCATGGCACAGAGAGCTGCAGAGGAAGAAACCCGGTACTTCCAGAACCCTGGCAGGCAGAAAACACATTTACAGTAAGGATTCGGGAATGTCCGGCCGTTACAACACCCCGGTACAAGGCACAGCTGCTGATATACTGAAAAACGCACTTGGTATGCTGTATGCGGTACTGAAGGATACAAATACATCTATTGTGGCTGTGATACATGATGAGATAGTACTTGAGTGTGATGAAATTGCTGCACAGAAAACCGCGCTGATACTTAAAAATACAATGGAAGAAGCTGGCTCCAGGTACATGAAGGATGTTCCAGTTGCCGCTGAGGCTGCTATTGCGGACAGCTGGGCTGGAAAATAGCCCCGGATCGCTTCAGAAAGTATATATCTGCATCCCGAACCGATGAACCGATTTCTGCGAAGGAGAATATTATGACGAAGCTGATGACCTGGCTGCTGCTCACCTCGCTTGCTGTGGGGATTTCTCTGGCGGATAGCTACTACGGTATGATCACTGAAGACAGGGCTCTTGTTTTCAGGGAAGATGCAGCCCTCTTTGAAGAACCCAGCGAATCCTCCCATATAGTCTGCACACTCCCTATCGGAGATGAGCTGTTCCGGCTGGCCGCTATTGATATTCAGTACGAGGGGGATGGCATGTTATGCACATGGATGGAGGCCTTCTACGAAATGGATGGTGACACCTGCAGGGGCTACATCCCGCATTCGTGGCTTGCCCTTACCAACCAGACTCTCTCCGGTGATACCCTCTTCTTATTCGGCATAGACACCTACTACCCGGATAATTACAATTTTGTCGGCTCGGCGCGAGCCGTCAGCGGGGGCGAAATACTCTGGGAATCCGTCTTCTACCCGCCCGGCGGTTCTTTCGGGGGGAACGATTACAGGTACGGGGCCTCCAGCAGGCAGATCGATGCAGAGGATTACCCGTTCGGCAATCTGGTCATGCTCTCGTTCATATACGAGGCATGCGGCTATGAGAATCGTGATGTTCTCTTCGTCTGGACAGGCAGCTATCTTGTGCGCGGCATATCCGCAAGCACCGTATCTGAAGCGGGGGTGTTCCACTATACGGAGGAATTCATCTTCCCGGAACAGGAGGCTCCCTTGAGCGCCCGTATCATGCTGGTCACTACATCAGAGGAGTTCGACGACGATATCATGGACTACTTCGTCACTTCTCAAGACACGGCCAACTACTTCTGGAATGGACTGGAGTTCGTCACCTTTTAGTTGCGGGGGAACACTGACTGCATTCACTTGAACGATTATATTTCAGAGGATGTGTTGTATGAACGCTGGAACATACTGATTCGTATTTATCAGTTCTGGGTAGAACTGAAATCATTTATTACAGGTCATATCTAAAGGAGGGTTACAATGAAATTTACAAAACTACTGGTACTGTTTGCTGTACTGGCTCTATTTGCGGTTGGGGGCTGTTCGGGAAGCGAGAGTGCTGACGATTCAGAAGAAAGCACTTCGGGCACAGATGCGCAAGAGCGCGACGCGGACATTGAAGTAGCTGCATCTTCGGAGACCGCAACATCCTCGAATGAAGACTCAGAGTATGATGCTGTTTCAACTGACATCAACTATGATAATTTCGATGCTGGTATTCCAGACGGATTTCCAGATGTGATTCCAGTTTATGATATTGCAAATTCAACTGTTATGGGCGGCATGGAACAGGATGCAGGCGGAACCATGGTGTATAGTCTTATTCTCGGCAGTAACGACCAGGTATCTGAGGTATCTGATGTTATCGTGAGCAGCGTAGAGAACATCAATATGAATATAGAAGTTGAAGGTTCAACCATGCTTATGGGGGATATGGGTGACTGGAATTACACGATCACAATTGATAACGGCGAAGCTGATGGATTCGTCACAATCATTACCTACAGCATTGTAGAGAATCGATAACCAGACGAGCTAAAACGTCACCGGACTGAACGGGCGGGATGAGTTCTTCTGAACGCTGATTTAAGTCTGTCAAAAATGACATTCCTGTTGATCGACTGGAAATTCACATTGTTCTTGCCGGTTCGCTTACCCCGGTAAAGAGCGCTGTCGGACAGTTGAATAGCGTCCTCCACAGGGATCATGCCTCCCTCAGAAACCCCGAATGTCATGGTCAGATTGATAGTAGCACTGTTACATATAAAGGGAGTGTTTTCGATGAGAGCCTTTGTCTTTTTCGCAACTTTTACGGCACTATGAAGCGATGTTTCAGGAAGAAGGAGAAGAAATTCCTCCCCTCCCCATCGAGAAGCAATGTCCTGACTTCTGAGAGCTTTCTCTAACCGCTTCGAAACCTCCATGAGTATTTCATCCCCGCAAGCATGGCCGTAACGGTCGTTCACCTGCTTGAAATCATCGATATCCGTCATGATCAGCCCGAATCTTCTTCCGGTTCTTGATGAACGGGTCTGCTCAGATGCAAGACTTTTCATCATTGCCCTTCTGTTGGCAAGTCCGGTAAGAGTATCGATCTTTGACAGCTTCTCGACCCGGGAGTAAGCGTCTGCCAGTTCTCTGTTTACTCTGGCTCGAAAGCGGACATTGCGATAGACCAGAACAAGAGATATCCCTGTAAATACCAGTCCTGCCACAGCTCCGACCATCATTCTTCGCTGTATTGTTCTTTCTCTTCTAAGCAGTTCGATTTCACGTTCTTTCGCTTCAGTTTCGTAGCGGACTCTGAGGATATCAATTTCCCGAACACGCTTTTCGGAAAGAAGGTCCTCAGTGAGCTTCTGAAAAGCCAGACTGGTTTCCAGAGCTTTTTCGTATTCCTCCATGCTGCTGTAGATAAGAGCTCTCTCGTTCAGGATATTCGCATAGCTTCTTCGGTCTTCCAGGTGCCCGGCAAGCTGTTCTGCCCGCTCACACTGATCCAGAGCTTCTTGCAGATTTCCCTGCAGCCTGCCCAGTTTAACAAGTTTCAAGGTTGCTGAAAGAATTCCTCTTTTTCTATCCTGCTTCTCTGCGATATTCATCGATCGGGAAAAATGATCTTCAGCGGCGTCCAGATTATCCCTGGCCATAAACACCGAGCCCAGGCTGTTTAGAGCCATCGAGGCAAGATAGTCGTCACCGCTTTCCTCAGCCTCTTCAAGAGCCTGGCTGTAGACATTCAGTGCTTCCTCAAGTCGGCCCTGAGAATGAAAAATGTTTCCTGTATTGTACAAAATGCCGGGGATACCCGCAGTGAAGCCCTCAAGGATATAAATCGAATGACAGCGATGGTAATATTCCAGCGATGCGTCAAGGTCACCAGAATCTCTAAGTACATTACCGATGGTGGCCATAAGATGCCCGCAGTTGATCTTTGCCTCAGGCGATCCGTCCTTTTCAGCGGTTTTCTCAAAGATACTCAGTGAGTTCAGGTAGTGTTTCAACGAGAGGTCGAGATTGTTTACATAGAACTGCACATCTCCCAGCCTGCGAAGGCAGCGTCCCTGCTGAATTGGGTCGCCAAGTACTTTATAAATGTCCAGAGATAATGCATAATACTCCAGTGCAGCACGGTACTCTTCACCAATCCTGGCAGCATTACCAAGCCCGAACAATGCAGATGCTTTTCCTCTGCGATACCCAAGGTTACTGGACAGTTCAAGGGCTTCAGAACTTATTTCCTCACCACGTGCCTTATCATTTTCCACAACAAGGGTTGCAAGTTTGTTCAGAAGATCTGCTCTTGTTTTTCCGTCAGCCTTCTCAAGAAGATTTTCCACCAAAGGGAGGGAGAGCGGCTCTGCTTTCCTTGTGGTTTTCATTTGGTACTCACCCAGATCTCGCTTCCAGCCGGATACTATTTTTTTACCTCTTCAGGGTAGATATCACTCTTAAAGTCAAAACAGTCAATACATATGAATAAGTAGAATAATTTGTCTGCAGTTCTTTCATTGCATGGAAGGATTCCCGGCTTAAATCCGCCAGCACTGAAGTTGACCTGAAATGTTTCCTGCGGTATCCTTAACTTGAGATGAGAACATAAAGGAGAATGTAGCAGAACAGCCATACGAGAGCTGGTGTGATGGGAAGAAACATGAAAAATACAGAGTTGATTGCAAGGTGGTGGAGCAGCTCTGGAGTCCTTTTGCAGATGCTTATTCTCATTGCAGCTGTATCGCTTGCTTCCGCTTCAGGGAGCATAGTAGTGAGTTTGTATCCCGAAGAATATGAACTAATTCAGGGTTTCAATGGTCTGAGAATAGATATGGATAACTTCAGCCAGTTGATGGACCCCGGAAAGCCTCTGCTTCCAATGAAGAGGTTTCAGGTTCTGCTTCCACCGGGCGCCAGAGCAGTATCTGTAAATGTGATTGGCTCCTGTGCCAATGAGTCAGAGATGATTTACGACATTCAGCCGTTCGCGGGATTTCTTCCTCTTCTCAACCCGCTGTATCTGGAGGAAGAGCTGGCCAGACTTGCTGAGGAGTGGCACGCGAATTATGAAGCTGTTTATCTCAGTGATCAACCTTACCCCGACAGGATTGCCTGGCTTTCCGGAGCGGGAACTCTTCGTAAATATTCTTACGTATCTATTGCTTTCTGCCCGTTTACATTCCATCCGGTGTCGGGGCGGCTTATCTGCCACGAGCGAGTTGATGTAGCTATTAATTACACGCTACCTGCTGCCGGAAGTGCTGAGGCTGCGCATATCGAGCAGCTCCTTACGGACTGCGTTGCCGATGAAAGAGCTGAGCAGCTATTTCTAAACTACCAGGAACTCGCCGGTCAATACACTTCCAGCACGATTGAAGTATCGTTCGATGATTTGTACGATTTCGTTATCGTAACTACCAGTGATCTGATCGGTTCCATTACATCATCTGCCTTTCCTGCATGGAAGGCGGAACTCGGATACAGCCTTAAAACCGTTCTTATAACCGACTCTGAGATTGCAGATCAGCCTGGTTCTGATCTGGAGGAACAGATAAGGAACTTTCTCAGGGAGTACTACGGGCTATGGGGAATTGAGTACGTTCTTTTTGTTGGTGACTACGCCACAGTTCCGATGCGTATCTGCTATCCAGATTCGTCTTGCCACGTATATGATCCGTCTAATCCCGGTCTATTTGCGCCTGGCACTCCGACCGACCACTATTTCGCAGATTTGTCTTTTCCTGATTCGCTGTCCTGGGATCTGGACGGAGACGGTTATCCCGGGGAATACAACCAGGATCTTCCGGACTTTCTTCCGGAGGTCTATGTGGGAAGGATTCCCGTGAATGATCCTTATCGCATAACATATACTCTCAACAAATCCGTTACCTTCGAGCAGGATACCGGAATCTGGAAAAAGAATGTTCTTCATCCGACATCAATTCTGTTTTTTGAGAACCAGAATCACAGCGGATATCCGTTTATTGACGGAGCTTCAGTGATAGACTCCATAGAAACCGGTCTTATGGACGGCTGGAGTATCACGCATATGAGTGAACAGTTCGGTATTGTGACGTCTCTGTTCGATTGGCCCCCGGTTAGTGAAGGTGTATTCGCCGATCATTGGCGCAACGGTCAGTATGCAGTGGTCAACTGGTCAGGGCATGGCTGGTCGCACGATGTCTGCCGGGTGGTCTGGGAATGGGATGATGGTGATGGTGTTCCCGAATCGGCTAATGGAGAGCTTTACAATATCTCGCTGATCAACGTTACATCAACCAATCTGGATGACGATCATCCGTCGGTTGTATTTGCAATTTCGTGCAATGTGGGCTATCCCGAACCAAACGCATGGGGGAATCTTGGTATTGACCTTGCAACAGAACCGGGCTGGGGTGCAGCTGTTGGCATGGTGAGTGCTTCAAGACCATCAGCCATCTCCTATGACTGGAAGAATACTCCCGGCGGAGCGGAGCAGATCTGCTTCGACTTTAACCGCTACCTTGTCAGCGAAGGTGAGCATGTCGGAGTTGCTCTATATGACGGCAAGTTCGATGCTACAACCGTTTACGGCTGGTCACATTTCTGGGAGTACGCGAATGTATACAATATCAACCTTTACGGTGATCCGTCTCTTGCGGTCGCCGGTTGCCAGACTGGTATCGGAGGGGAGCAGGCAGGTCAGGGAAATTCAGTCCCGTCTCTTCTCCCAGCATATCCAAACCCGTTCACATCGTTTACGGCATTAAGTCTTAATCTGCCAGCCTCGGGAAAGGTTATTGCTGTGGTATACGATATCAGCGGTAGACAAGTTGCATCACTGATGGAAGAAATTTGTCCCGCCGGAGAGCTGCTGCTTTCCTGGGATGGCAGAGATGATGCCGGAGAATCACTTGGCTATGGTATCTATTTTGCCGTTATCACCGCAGGTGATCATCAGATGGTTCAGAGGATGTTGCGGCTGAGGTAAGTTCCGGCTGGCCTTCCTGGGAAGAACACTTTTCCCGAGAATATGTGTAGTTTATAATTGTTTCGATAAGTATGTAACATTCGAAGAATCCAAGGAGCTGATGGAATGAGAAGCAGTACCCCGAAAAGCCCTGTGGGACGTTATAGAAAGATAGCAATACTAATCGGGGTTCTGCTGTTCCTGGCAGCATTGTTCGGTAATATCATTGGCCTCAGCAGCGGTGAGGGGATAGGTTTCGGTCAGATATTCATGGCTTTGTCAGGCATTCTGATCGTGCTGGCGGGAGCTTTCGGCGGGAAATTTGTAAGCGGGTACAGATCGGTTGCTATAATGATCCTCAATACAATCATCCTTCTCGCTTTCCTGGAGTTCTCGGCTCTGATTCTTATTAAAACGATTGGAATTGAGAATATCCACCAGGTCAATCAGAGAGAGCAGATACAGAACAGGGATGTAAGAGAGAGCGGTTTGATGTTTCCCGATCAGGACTATCATCCTTACGTCATGTGGAGATCTGCACCTGTGAACCTGCCTCTTATGAATGTGAATCAGAGCGGTATAAGACTCACATACTGGGTTCCCCGGATTGAGGGAACCAGGATATTTGCTCTGGGCGGCTCGGCTATGTGGGGGTGGATGGTACCTGACTCGTCCACAATACCCTCCTGTCTTCAGAAAGAAATCAACTCCATCCCAGGATTCGAAGCATCTGTGACGAACCTGGCACAGAACGCCTGGGTATCTACTCAGGAGGTTACTGAACTCATGCTCAGACTGAGATCAGGTGATATCCCCGATCTGCTGATCTTCTACAATGGCGCAAATGATATCTTCGCTTCATTCGAGAATGGCAGAGCCGGAATGATCATTGGTAACCGGAGTATAGCAGGAAGGCTGTCCGCGCAGGAAGATCAATCCGTTACTTCCCCGGATGGATTTATTCTGTTTCTGCGGAGTACAAACATTTTCATGCTCATGGATTACCTGATAGGAGTTGACCCTGAGGTTACAGCCCCGAATGTCCGATTTGTCGCTGCAGCACCCTGTTTCGATGATCCCGAATTCGATATGACTCCACTTGCCGGTGCAACAGCTGCCCTCTATCTGGAGAATTACAGGATAGTTGCAGCACTTTCAAAAGAATACGGTTTTCAGTTCTATTTCTTTCTTCAACCGCTGCTCTGTTTCAAAACTGATGCATCCCGGGCAGCAAGAGAATTATTGGAAACCGAGGATGAGCGGTTTCTTGATTTTCTGGGAATCACCTACAGCATGATCCTCGATCAGCGGGATGATTACCCCCGGCTGATTCCAGTCCAGGAATTCATTGATAGCGAGGAGATGGATATCTTTATTGATCTTTGCCACCTGAATGCCCTGGGTAACGAGAAAGTAGCTGCGTGGATTGCGGAATACCTGTACGCAGGTCTTGTAGTTACCTCCTGTGACACTATGATTATTCAATAAGAACCGGGTCTTAATCATTCTTGCATTCAGATGTTCTCCAGAGGGGTATTGCATTATTCCGACCTGATTTGTATTAATTAGACGGTATTATGAATATTCATATACAGGGGGTGTTTCATGCTCAAATACTTTATTCTCGTTCTTTTTCTGTCTGGACTGGCAACGGCATTATCTCCGATCTGGGAAACCGAGTACCAGCTGGAAAGTAACGGAAGCATCATCGATGTTGGCTATTACGGCGCACCATGCGTGGTGGATTGGGACGTGGACGGTTTGAAAGACCTGGTGCTCGGTCAGTTTTCCTACGGCTACATCTACTTTTACAAGAACGTTGGCACAAATAGTGCTCCAGTGTTCAATGGAGCGGTACTCCTCTACGCGGATGGAAGTCCGATAACCATGGCTTATGGTTGATGCACGGGCTCGACGAATCCACAGGTTGTGGATTACAACAATGACGGGCTCCTTGACATAGTTGTTGGTGATCGCAACGGCTTTATTCATTACTATAGACGCACTTCGAACATGGATGCGACCTTGACGGAAGAACCCGACATCACCTGTGGGGGAGTGACCATCGATTGCGGTTACAGCGCGGCTCCTGCAATAGTCGACTGGGACGGCGACGGCAAAATAGATATGCTGCTGGGCAGCGAAGCCGGTCAAGTCAGGCTTTATCTGAACGACGGTGCGGATACCCAACCTATCTTCAACAGTTATACTAACATTCAGAGCAACGGGACCGATATCAGCCACATCAGGAACTGCCCGCAGGTATACGACCTGAACCAGGACGGTAAAAAGGATCTGATCTGCGGAGCGAACGATTACAACGTTTACTATTATGAAAACGTTGGTACAAACTCCGCTCCGGTATTCAGTGGATCGGAATCCATTGCGTACAAGTATGCCGGTATGCGCCTCTGGATCGATGACTGGAATGAGGACGGTCTGCCGGATATGCTGACAAGCGACTATAACGGATACGTCTGGGCCTGGATTCAGCAGTCCACAGGCGTAACTGAAGGCACCGCCCCCGTCCCTTCACGGTCGCTCTCTGCAAGCTCTAATCCTTTCATGGAACTGGTAACAGTTACCGGAGAAGGTTTCTCTTCCGGAACACTTCAGATCTTCGATGTTTCCGGAAGAACAATTCTGGAAGTACCTTTTTCGGGCAGTTTTGCATGGGATGGTTCCGGGACTTCAAACGGAACCTACTTCGTCAGAGTGACAGATGACTTCGGATCCTCGTCACTCAGACTTCTGAAGCTTTAAACATCGGCAATTGATGCAGATTGGAAGGGGAGGCTTCGGCCTCCCCTTTCCATTTTGGATCGACGCTATTCGATGATGACCACTCTCAGCTTCCCTGAATGCCCCGCTGAATTCAGGGCTGGAGCTTTATCTTCTCTTTCAGTTTCGCGGCTAGATAGTCAAGATCACTCCGGGACCGCAGAGATCGTTTGCGGATTCCCATGGATCTCAGCAGAAGTGGAAGCGGCCATCCAATCGCCTTTCTAATCATTCTTATCTCGAATTCAGAAGGGTCAATTGATTGTCTTCCCCTGTTCATGGCAGCATCATCCAGCAACCTGATGATCTCAAGCAGGAAATCTAATACTCTTCTTACTCCCCTGAAATTTATCCAGTCGATATCATCCTCCGGCTGATGGGAATAGCGCCCTCTACCTTTGCTGAGAAAGAGATATGGCTGTCCTCCTGTTCTGAAGGCATGATGATCTGACGTGTCACCTATGTACCTGTTCAGAGTGGGAATTATCCTGAGCTGCTTTGCAGCTTTCGCCGCCTGCTCTACAATGGCTGGAAGGTGAATGTGACTCTCTGAGCCTAATACGAAAAGCAGGTTACGCAGCTCTGGCAACAGAGTATCCAGCACAGGAATACCCACCTTGAAATCGTGACCGATCATATCGAGGATGATAACGCATGCGAAATCCAGCCCCCTGCAGTGATCATCGTAGAACCGAATGGACCCCATGTTCTCTGTCAGAAAGAACGGCTCCTCTTCTGCATCAAAGAACGCCAGTATCACGTTACGTCTGGGAGTCTTTTTCTTCAGAATTTCAGCAACGCGAAGAAGAAGAGCAATTGAAACCGCATTATCGTCCGAAGATGGCGCATCGATCGCGCTGTCGTAGTGAGCCCCTATCAGAACCGGCATGGCTGTTCTGTTGGTTCCGGGAATCAAGCCTGCCAGGTTGGTGAATTTGATCCTCTGTCCGGTGATTGGATGCAGGGCGGTATAGGGGAGGAAGAAATCATAATCAAGAAAATACTCCAGCCCGATCTCTCCCATGCGGCGCCACAGGTATTGAAGGGCAATGTCATGCCCGGGCTGCCCTACTCGTCTTCCATGGGGTAATGAGAGATTCACTGTATCCTGTTCCAGCATCTTGTCAAGATATTTGCGTGATACGCTGGATGGTTTATTCAAGATAGATGATATCCCTTCTGTTTACTTCTCTTCATTTACTGTAATGACAACCCGCAGGTTTCTACCTGCCGATCTCAGACTTCAGCAGGTTGTACTCACCGATAGAATTCCTGACCTTCTCGCCGACCGCTTCCGGATCTTCATCAGCGCAAGCTGCTTCAATATCCCTAATTGACTCCAGTAAGGCCTTTGCGCCGATATTCGCGGCTGAACCCTTCAATGAATGCGCAACCTGCCTGATAGTTTCAAGGTCGCTTTCGTCAGCAGCTTCTTTAAGGGATTCGATGAGCTCAGAAGCACTGGTGTCAAATAACTCGAGAATTTCTTCTATCAACTCCCGATCATCTCCAAGGGACAATTTGAGAACTGATCAATAAGGATGCTCTCCATTACTGAATTAAGAACTTCCGAGTGAAGCTGTTCCCTCACGTGGTCCTCCTATTTCTACCATTCACAAAACAGAAAATCAATCTCGGATGAAGAGGATACAATTCCGATTGATGCAGAGGATCTGCCCGGGCGTAAAGAATGTGAGAAACTGGATATTCTGGTCCAGATAGTCTTTAACACGTTGGAACCCTTCCGGTAGACTAATAAACAGATCGACTTCAAGGTTCTCAGCAAACAAAGTAGTAATATGCACCTTATACTTCTTACCTATCATGATGGGATCATGGATGCTCTTCTCGGTCTCTGTCCGGGCAAGCATGATGTTGGCACTGTTCAAAAGTATATATCCCTCAGCCGTTTCAACAGGGATGAAAGAGATCCCCTCATTCAGGAGTTCGTCAATCCGCTGTGGTGCCATACGATTTGTTGAGTATAACCAGAGATGTATTTCACCAATAATCTCTGTGCCATCGGTAAGGGTGAAGTGAACTTTCTTCTTCTTTTTGTCAATTCTTTCATCATTCATCGGTATATGACTCCTCCTTCCGGCATCGGGAAAAGACTCTTGTCGACGGCGAATTTATGCGCTTCACCAACCGATACTGTTTTTGACTCCACAAGGGCTTTGAGAGCCTGATCCAGAAGCTGCATTCCTTTACTTTTTCCGGTTTGGATCACCGATGGAATCTGAAACGTTTTCCCTTCTCTTATCAGGTTAGATACAGCAGAGTTAACAAGTAGTATTTCCAGGGCAGCACAGCGTTTGCCATCAGTTGTTTTAAGAAGCTGCTGGGCTATTACCCCAACTATGGATTCTGCAAGCATGGTGCGGATCTGCTCCTGCTGATTTGTGGGAAATACGTTGATAATGCGATCGACAGTTTTTGCAGCACTACTTGTGTGAAGGGTGCCAAATACAAGATGACCTGTTTCGGCGGCGGTGATTGCCAGCTGAATCGTTTCAAGGTCACGCATCTCACCAACCATGATTACATCAGGATCCTCTCGAAGAGATGCTCTTAATGCCGATGAGAAGGATTTTGTGTGGCTTCCCACCTCCCTCTGGTTTATCAGGCATTCCTGGCTGACATGAACAAACTCGATAGGATCCTCGATAGTGATAATGTGTTCCTTCCGGGTTCTGTTGATGTGATCTATCATAGCTGCCAGGGTTGTTGATTTTCCGCTTCCTGTTGGTCCGGTTACAAGAACCAGTCCTTTAGAATATCGAGTGAAGTCCAGGACTATAGGGGGAAGCCCAAGTTCTTCTATAGTTAATATTCTGTTTGGAATTATACGGAGAACTGCACTGATCCCGTAACGGCCTTGGAAAATATTGACACGAAACCTTGAATGCAGGGATGGAACCTCATAGCCGAAGTCGATATCAAGGGTAGCCTTGAACTCTTCTTTCTGGAAATCGCTCATTATCTCGTACATCATCGTTTTAGTCTGTTTAGTAGTTATCTTAACATCCCCGACAGGAAACAATTCGCCAGAGATTCTTATAAGAGGAGGATTTGATGGTGATATGTGAAGATCGGAGCCATGTTTTTTTTGCAGAACACTCAGCAGTTTGTCAATGTTTGCCATATTGTTACTCTCCCAACACATCTGACATCTTCATTCTGAAGAATCAGTGGAAACAGGTTGTGTTATTCCCGCTTACTCCACATGTCAGACACAATTACCTGTCAGAATCGACAATACCAATAACAATATACCTCTGTCAAAGCCCTGTGATCTTAACGCTCCGTTCGCAATAGTCTATTCAGGGAGTTCCATTATCCATATCTTATGGAAGAAGTCCGGATTCAGCGAATAGGCTATCATTCCATGCTCGTCGATTATGAAATCCCACCATTGCGCATCATCACCTGTACCTTCAACTTCAGCTGTGAACAAGAGTTCGCCATCCATATCGTAAACGTCGAATACAGGTATAAGCTCCGTTCCGCGTCTTACCCATATTCTGTTCTGAGAATCGTATCCGATATCAGTGATCAAGAATCGGTATGGGTTCGGGTCGTAATTGATTATCACTCCCCCGGCACCGATGTTGGTCAGCCAGGCTTCCATCCACCGCTTCTCCTCGGCTATATCCTCTTCGGATTTTGCTACTCTATCCATTTCACGCTGGAATTCCAGTATTGAATTTCCATCCCGGTCGAACACCTGGACAATGTAGTCTTCAGTCGACATCGGTGTCAGGTATACATTTCCCTCACGGTCGGCTGTGTACTCAGCACTGAAGAGAGTTTTGTTAAGGAGTTCAGTTAAGTTTTCGGGATCGAAGGGGAACTCATCTCTGTAATAAAAGGCTGTAGGCTCGTTATCCTCCTCGTACCTTCCGATGGCGAAAACGGTTGTTGGCGGTCCTTCAAAATCAATGGTGAGTTTCAGTGCTACGAAGGCATTTGAATCAGCACCTGACATTCTCATAGGCGGGTTGTTGTTGAATTCCGCTGAAACACCTTCCCATTGCCCCTCGGGAGAAAAACTATTTACTCCGCCCTGCATGGGATCACAGACCGCAACTCTTCCGTCGCCCAGCACAGCCATCGCCAGAGGCATCAACAGCTCTCCCGGGCCGCTGCCCTGGTTTGCTATTCTTCTTATGAACTCACCGGTGGGGGAGTATACAAGTACCGAGTATGCTCCCTGGTCCAGAACATAAATGTTCCCATCCGGTCCGTATTCTACAGCTACGATATTGGCGAATACGTAATCACTGTCACCAATTTCAAGGCCAATCGAATCAACAATGGCGATGGAAACCCTCTCCTCGGTTTCCGCAGGAGTGACCTGCGAGATATCGGAGCCGCGCTCTCCGCATGCAGAGAGCATTACTCCAGCCAGAACGATGCAGAATGCGGCCAGTATTGTTCTTTTCATCATCTCGAATCCTTTCCGATTTATTGATAATTCTTAATAATCCTGTTGCACTGTAACCGGTCAATCCATTCTCAGGAAATAGGCATCCTGAACATGATGCCCATCGCCGTGAAATTGAATTCTCAGAATTCAAATATACTTACCGATGCCAGAACGCAAGACCTGGCTGCTTGATTAATATGAATGACGTAAAGCAGATGATCGCGGTTATTGCAGAAAGTCTCCCGTTTCTCCGGCGAGTTCGATATGAACGGCATGTTCCATCTGAGCGATGACCTCTTTTATAACGCTTTCTCTCTCACGGTCGTGTTCGTTGAAGGTCATGTTTCGAAGTGCAAGATTCACGTCCCTCAGCCTTCTGGTGATCACCCTTGCCAGTGTGAAGATGAAAAGCATTGCAGTATCAGGGCTGGAAGCGAGAAGATTGTCGAATTCTTTCCTGCCCATTCGAAGGAGTGTGCCGTTTGTTACAGCCTTTACAGATGCCGAGCGGGGAGTTCCATCGATGAATGACATTTCACCGAAAACGGCTCCTTTATCCAGAATGGCATGAACAAAATCCTCACCCAAAGTGTCATCGTAAACCTTGAAAGAACCACTCGTTACTATATACAGATCTACAGAAGGTTCTCCCTTTACTATAAGATCTTTCCCCTTTTCCACTGAAACCTTTACAGACGCTCCTGTGATCCTGGCTATGTCTGTGCTTTCCAGCTGCTCTATTCCGGATTCCATTTCTTCAGAACCACCCCTCCAGTATATTGTATCTCATTAGAAACTGATGTGAATATTCTTGAAGTTCTGTTGATCAGCAAGGATGGACATCAAGGCTTGTTTCTTCTTACATTCATGAGAATGCATATCAACTATTCAAACAGAGAGAGGAGCCGCTGTTATGCCTTTGATCAGGCTGGAGACCAATATCATCATAAACGGGGAGCAGGAGATTGACCTTGCGGGGAAACTCAGTGAGATAGTAGCAGAGGAGCTCGGCAAACCTATAGAGTATGTAATGGCTGCCGTAAGCAACTGCTGCATTCTGCTGTCCTGCGACCCCGGAAGCGCTGCGCTTGTTCAGATCATGAGTATAGGCGGCCTGAATGCAGCAGTGAACGGTAGTATTGCCGTCGCTGTCTCACGGGTGCTTGAAGAGACGCTTGGGATTTCCTCCGACAGGATATACATTACATTTTCTGATATATCCGGTGAGAACTGGGCATGGCAGGGAAGGACTTTCAGATAAAGATGATCACCCGGAAGCGTATAGCGGTTGTGGATGATGAGGCTGATATCCTTGAGCTTGTTTCAATACATCTCAATCGAGCTGGTTTCGATGTTCTGGAATTCGGGAATGCAGCAGCATTTCTTGATACACTGAAAAGAGATGTTCCCGATCTTGTTATACTGGATCTGATGCTTCCCGATATTCACGGTATGGAAGTATGCCGGATGATCCGATCATCGGATTCCGCTGCCGATCTGCCGATTATCATGCTTACAGCTATGGTTGATGAATCTGATAGAGTTGCAGGCCTGGAAGTGGGAGCGGATGATTACGTTGCTAAACCATTCTCTCCAAGGGAGCTTGTTGCCAGAGTGAAAGCCGTACTGAGAAGAAGTATTATGGATAATGTCGACAGTAGCATTATCACTGTAAATGATGCAATGATAATCGATATCGAAAAATTTACAGTTCATGTAGAAGGAGTCAAAGTAGACCTTACATCCACCGAGTTCAAGCTTCTGCAAGCCCTGACCCGCGGGAGGGGAAGGGTTTTTTCCCGCAGCAGACTTCTTGACATTCTGTGGCAGGGCGAGAAGTATGTGACCGAGCGTACGATAGATGTTCACGTTGCTCATCTTAGAAGCAAGCTCGGTGCAATGGGTGATTTGATCGAAAACGTCAGGGGAATCGGGTACAGATTTA
The DNA here is from genome assembly GCA_030592645.1 of Candidatus Fermentibacterota bacterium. Taxonomy (GTDB): domain Bacteria; phylum Fermentibacterota; class Fermentibacteria; order Fermentibacterales; family JCC-6; genus Aegiribacteria. Next base: position 17,131 of record JAUVIR010000022.1, read on the forward strand.
CGGAGAACAATTGAAAACCATCTTCAGAAAGTCATTCTCCGGATATCTCATTGTAATCCTGATCCTGGTGGTTCTTGCTCCAGTTCTTGTTTTCAATACTATAAAATCCAAGTTCAACTCAACAGCAGTGTCGAACCTCACAAGAACCGCCGAATCGCTGGAGTTCATTCTTGCAGCTGAGCTGGAGGATGATCCGGCTGAACTGGATTCCATTGTTGACGAACTCGGCAGAAGACTGAACCTGCGAATTACTCTGATAGCCCGGAATGGAACCGTACTTGCAGATTCGGAACAGCAGCCGGACAGCATGGAAAATCATAGAACCAGACCAGAGGTTATCTGTGCTTTCAACGGCACAGTTGGGACATCTTCGAGACACAGCGTCACACTTGACAGGGATATGCTTTACGTTGCCGTTCCAGTAGAAATAGGTGATTCTATACCTGCGGTTGTAAGAACGAGTCTTTTCGGCTCGGATCTGAAATCGATTCTGCAGAGAATTATTGCAGATATTGCAATTGTTATGCTGGTGGTACTGATCGCCGGCCTTGTTATCGCCTGGTTCTTTTCCAGGAGTATTTCGGATACCATAAGAAATATCGCCGATGCGTCGCGCAGAGTTGGCGAAGGTGATTATTCGATAAGAATAGCCCCCTGTTCCATTACTGAGCTCAACAGATTATCCTCGGATATAAACGGGATGATATCCAGAACTGATGAGCTGGTAGAAGAACTTTCCGGAAAGAATGCCAGTCTGGATGCCATTCTGGGATCCATAGTGGAAGGCATGCTTGTTGTCAGCTCCGCCGGCACGGTAGTAACCGCCAATATGAGTTTCCGGAGAATGGGTCTGGCCGGTGAGCATGAGGAAGGATGCGGATATCTTGATTTCATATCGAACAATGAATTCAGGGATTTTGCAGGCAATGTTCTTAATGACGGAATCCTATCCGGTGAAATACACAGTGATGGGAGTGTATTTTCAGCAAGAGCAGCAGAAATACCTCAAACCGATCAGTTCGTCATTACATTCAGGGATATAACAGAGATCGCTACAACTGCACGGATAAAAAGAGAATTTGCAGCCAATGCGTCCCATGAACTAAGAACTCCTCTAACTTCTATAAAAGGTTATGCTGAGACCATTCTTGAAAACCTGTCAGGGGAAGACAGGAAGTATATGAGAACCATACTCAGAAACACCGACAGGCTTATCAGAATCGTTGATGATATAAGGATTCTGTCGGAACTGGAGCATCCCGCGACTTCACTTGATTTGTCCGATGTGAATCTTGCAGATGCAGTGAACGATACTATTGAGTTCTTTAGCGGAAAGGCTTTCGATAAGGGCCTTGAACTGATAATAGAAACAGAAACGAACATTCCGATCATCCAGGCGGACAGGTTTCGAATTGAGCAGGTTCTTACCAATCTTATCGATAATGCCGTCAGGTATACTTCCACAGGATCTGTTACTGTAAGGATCGGTGCGAGAAGAAATTTTGTCACCATTGTTGTTTCCGATACAGGAATCGGAATAGAGGAAGAACACCTGCCCAGGCTGTTCGAGAGGTTCTATGTCATTGATAAAGCCAGGTCCAGAAGCCGTGGCGGTACAGGACTCGGTCTTGCAATAGTGAAGCACATAGTCACGCTGCATGGCGGATGGGTACGTGTTTCCAGCACACCGGGATCGGGAAGCATGTTCACAGTTGGCCTTCCGGTAGAGTCAACAGAGGATACTGCGTCTTAACAGAAGCTTAACAAATTCCAGACATTTCTTTAACAATCAGAAGCAATTCTACCCCCATGCAATCCGGAACTGTATCGAAAATCTTAAAGGGGGTATTTGAATGAAAGTAACGAAGCTTGTTCTCATTGTTTTTCTCCTTGCGGGGACAGTATTCGCCTCAGGTGAATTCGCCACCGGTGGAGCTGAACTCCTGAAATTCAAGGGATACCTGATTTCCGAACTGTACGTCTACGGAGAAGAAGATGCCGATCCCGATATGGGATTCAATGTAGTCGCTTCAATGGAATGGCTGCCGACTCTTAACGACTGGCTTGATGGCAAAATAGCATTCAAGGCAAAACCAACGAATTACGAAGGTGAAATCGAAGACCTCAGTCTTACTACCGAGGACATCGTTGCAAACCTGCGTTTCAATGAGAATATCACATTCACCATGGGTCAGTTCAAGAGACCGTTCGGTTACAACTATACGCGTTCGAGCAGCAGTATGTACTTCCTCAGTCGGGCTGTTCTTACCGGCGGAAGTGAATTCAAGAACTTCGGTAAGCGCGATATAGGCGCCAACCTCAACCTCAGTTTCGATATGGTAAACTTCGATGTAGCTTTCACGAACGGTTCAGGGGACAACGAACCTGAAGATGACAGTAACAAACAGTTCACAATCCGTGGCGAGATCGAACCTCTTGATGGCATAACAATTGCGGCTGCCTTCGGGCGCCATACTGTTGATGATCCCGATACAACCAATACCGATACCTGGTCTGCAAATGGAATGGATTTCTACGCTGTCGCAGAGCATCCTCTGAGTGAGACTTCCACAGTTAATTTCGTCGGCGAATACCTCATACTCGAACAACCGTCTGCTGATAATTCTGATATGAACGATGCCAGTGCATATGCGTTCACACTGGCTCCCGAGTTCGAACTTGAGGGTACCGCCATTCAGGCCATCAGACCAGCGATACGTTACGAGAACTACAATCCGGGCTATGCAGGCAGCACCGATCCTCAGAACGACTACGGCGCAATTGACTTCTGTCTTAACCTCGATCTTTACAGCGGCAGGAATACTGTGCAGATCGGTGGGCGTAACTACACTTTCCAGAATAGCGACATAGAGGGTTATACCGATATGTACCTGGGCTGGAGAATGAAATTCTAAGTCTTCTCAGCAAGGCTGATTAATATTGAAGAAAGGAATGTGATGAGAGTATATAAGAACAGCTTATTGACACTATTCGCAGCTTTTGCTCTGCTGACTGTCTCATGCGGAAGATCAAACGAAGGAACCGGGGCAGTTTCGGATGAAGCACTTGAAGGAGAGCTCAATATCGCAGGCTCAACTACAGTACAGCCGCTTGCAGAAGTGCTGGCCGAATCCTTTGAAGCGCTTGAACCCGGCGCAGTAGTCTACGTGCAGGGCGGAGGAAGCAGTGTCGGGGTGAGGTCAGCTGCGGACCGCAGCGCGGATATTGGAATGGCTTCAAGGGAAGTCAAACCTTCCGAATTGAATGAACATCCAGAGCTGGTTGTGCATACTATCGCCAGGGATGGAATTGCAATAGTGACAGAGCCGGCATGCGATATCGAAAATCTTACAGCGGAGCAGGTAAGAGATATCTTCGCAGGGGAAATAACCAACTGGAACGAGGTTGGCGGCGGGGATCTGATAATAACAGTAGTTGCTCGCGAAGAAGGCTCAGGAACCCGGGCTGCATTTGAAGACATGGTCATGGAAGACGATCTCATCGTCGACAACGCCATCCTTCAGCCTTCAAACGGTGCTGTCAGAACTACCATATCCGTAACGCCGGGCACGATCGGATTCCTCTCATTCGGATACCTTGACGACCAGACAAAGGCAATTGCCATTGATGGGGTTCTTCCGACTGAAGAGAACGCTTCATCGGGGGACTACTCCGTTGTAAGGTCTCTGAACATGATCACTTACGGGGAACCTGAAGATCTGGCGGGTGCTTTCCTTGACTTCATCTTGAGTGAAGATGGCCAGGCAATAGTTGCTGAAGAGGGCTATCTTCCGGTCAATTGATAGATTGCTTTCATGGCAACGAAGGCTGGCGCGCGGGATAACAAAAGGCGGTTAGATACCGCCATGAAGTACTCTCTCCTCTTCGCCGCACTTGCTTCAATTCTGATAGTGATGATGATCGGAATCTTCACTTTCAGAGAAGCATTGCCAGCCTTCCGTGATATCGGTGTGAAAAATCTCCTTACTGAGTCCGCCTGGAGACCCGGGGAAGGTCAATACGGGATCCTGGCGATGATAGCGGGTTCGGGCCTTGTTACACTTGGCGCGATTGTCCTGGGAGTTCCCCTTGCCCTTGGATGTGCGATATTCCTCTCGGAAATCGCTCATCCGAATCTACGCGCTTTCGTAAAACCCTGTGTTGAACTGCTTGCCGGTATTCCTTCAGTTGTATACGGTCTTTTCGGAATGGTAATCATCGTACCTGTTGTACGAGGGATCGATATACCCGGGAATACCGGTTTCGGGCTCTTCTCAGCTTCCATTGTGCTTGCTGTAATGATACTTCCCACAATCACGAGCGTAGCAGAGCATGCAATAAGAAGTGTTCCAAAGGAATTCAGGGAAGGCTCTCTGGCTCTGGGGGCGACTAAATGGGAAACAATACAGAAAGTTATTATCCCGGGCGCAAGGTCAGGCATTATATCCGCAATAGTACTGGGTCTGGGAAGAGCTCTGGGAGAGACCATCGCCATGATCATGGTTATCGGCAACTCGGTGATAATTCCAGCGGCATCTACAGATAATCCGCTGTCCATATTTCTCAGCAGGGCAAGAACATTGACGGGGAATATTGCGGTTGAGATCAACTACGCGACAGGTCTTCATGAAAGTGCTCTGTTCGCGACCGGCGTGATCCTTTTCGTGCTGATAATCGTAGTAAACAGTTCCGCAAAGTACCTGATGTCCCATGGAAGTCTGGAGAAGATCCGATGATATTCAGGAAATTCAAACAGTATTCTGCGTTCTCGGCCATGTGGCTGGCATGCGGTCTGACTGTGGCGATCCTGCTTGCTGTCATCGGTTACGTTATTATCAGGGGATTCTCACATATCAGTATGGATTTCTTTTTAACTCCTCCACGTGGAGGGCTGTCGGGAGAAGGAGGAATATCCTCCACCATAATAGCAACTTTGTATCTGGTGGGAACAACACTCTTTTTTGCGACTCCGCTTGGGGTTGGAGCAGGTATATTCCTTGTGGAATACGCGGACAGCGTCAGGAGCATGTTCGTACAGAAGCTGGTTGTCATAGCGAGATTTGGTGTGGAGACCCTTGCCGGAGTACCTTCCATTGTATTCGGCCTGTTCGGGTACGCCCTTTTCGTTACGACCCTTCATTTTGGATTCTCAATTCTCTCAGCTGCTCTTGCAGGCACCTGCCTTGTTATCCCTGTGATTATAAGAACCACTGAGGAAGCGCTTAAGGCTGTTCCAGTTTCCTACAGGGAAGCGTCCCTTGCTATGGGCGCCGGTAAATGGGAAACGATATGGAAGGTTGTTCTTCCATCCGCGATAACCGGCATATCAACAGGAATCGTACTCAGTGCCGGAAGAATTGTCAGCGAGACCGCAATATTTTACGTAACGCTTGGGGGAAGCTACAGAACTCCAACCTCTCTCATGTCCAGTGGAAGAACCATGGCTCTTCACGTTTACTATCTTGCTATGGAAACCAGGGCGTTTGACAAGGCCCTGGCAACAGGCGCTGTTCTGGTTGTACTGATAATTATCCTCAATCTGGTAATCAATACAATATCAAGGTGGCTTTCAGCATGACTGGTAAAACGGTAATGAAAACGAGTAACTTCTCATTGTTTTACGGGAGTTTCAAGGCTCTGCACAGTATTACCATGGATATACCCGTAAACAGGATAACTGCGATAATTGGTCCTTCCGGCTGCGGGAAGAGCTCTCTTTTAAGAAGCTTCAACAGAATGAACGATCTTATTTCCAGTATGAGAACGGAGGGCAGTATTCTCATAGACGGGAAAAATGTCTACTCACAGGATGTTGTTGAACTCCGGAAGAAGGTGGGAATGGTCTTTCAGCGGCCCAATCCGTTTCCTAAATCGATTTTTGATAACGTCGCGTACGGTCCCCGTATTCACGGGATCAGGGATAAGTATAAACTGGCCGCGATTGTCGAGCAGAGCATCAGAGACGCGGCTCTCTGGGATGAAGTGAAGGACGATCTCGGCAAGTCGGCATTCACGCTCTCCGGTGGACAGCAGCAGAGGCTCTGTATAGCGAGGGCACTGGCTGTGGAACCGGAAGTAATTCTAATGGATGAGCCGGCATCTGCCCTCGATCCTGTTGCCACTCTGAAAATTGAAGAACTCATGGAGAAGTTGAAAAGCAAGTATACGATAGTTGTAGTTACACATAATATGCAGCAGGCCGCGAGGGTTTCGGATTATACGGCATTTCTGCTCACCGATTCGGAAAGATCCGGAAATCTGATTGAATTCGGCCCCACGACAGAAATGTTTACTAATCCGTCTGATACCAGAACGGAAGACTACATCTGTGGCAGATTCGGATAAAGGAGAGAAAGTACAATGGTCAGAGAAACGTACGAAGCGGAAATGAACGACCTCAGAGAAGAATTGCTCAGGCTCTCCAGGATGGCGGAAAATGCTCTATGCGAGTCCGTCAGAATACTAGCGGAAAGACTGTTCAAAGAGGGTGAGGAACTCATTATAAGTGATGAAAAGATCAATCTTCAATGTCATAGTATAGAGGAACAGTGTCTGAACATCATAGCCACGCAGCAGCCGGTCGCTGGTGATCTGCGCTTTCTACTCGCAACCATGCAGATAGCTATGGAGCTTGAGCGAATCGCTGACTACGCAAAGGGCATAGCGGTAATCAACAGCAGGATTCCATCCGGGAGCCATATAAAGCCTCTTATCGATATCCCGAGAATGCAGAAGAAGGCTGGAGAAATGCTTAAGCTCTCCATTGATGCATTTCTTCAGCGCGATGTCGCTGCAGCTGAGAAACTGCCTGCGATGGATGTTGAAATAGACCTGCTGTACGAGCAGGTTTATAGAGAACTTGTTACGCATGTTATGCAGAATCCGGAAAGAATTGCGGATGCCATGCTGCTGACCTATGCCGCTCATAACCTGGAAAGAGTCGGAGACAGGGTTGTCAATATATGCGAACGAGTTGTCTACCTCTGCACCGGTAAAGTGGTGGATATGAGCTGAAAAGCAGCGTCTCTCCGTGTTTTCTGAACCCCTCCTGACAGTAACCGTTCGCTACCTGTCTTGAAAACCCTTAGTATATCCTGAATATGATTTTCTGTTTTACCGCAAAGAGGGGGATGTATGATAGGGATATGTATCAAGGCGGGTTTCACCTGCCCCGAATGCGACAGCTATATACCCATGAATGCTCTGGTTGAAAGTCTCAGGTGCCCTGCATGCGGTACAGAGCACGATCTCACAGTCGACCACTGGAAAACCGTTCTGGATGATGCCATTAAGGAAGTGCCTCATAGCGATGAGGGCGAAGGATCCAGCTCTACAGTGTTCGGAAGTTTCAATTACAGGATCGAGTACGGAAGACTGAAACCCAGATATGCAGGAACGAAGAATGATATTCCAATCGGGGATATCCTGGAGCATCTTGAGGATGGATATGTTCTCCATCCCGAGACTGGAGAGAAGACGTTCATCCGTAAATTACCTGATATCTACAATGGCGAATTTTCAGGGATCACCGCACTTATCGGTGAAGACGCTTCCTTAATACCCCGAAGGGGAGAGGGCAGAGAACTTCAGGTAGAAAATTCCAGCAATCCTGTAGCACTGCAATGCCCCAACTGCGGCGGAAGCCTTATCGTACAGGGGGAGAACAGGACTGAGACCTGCAGATTCTGTGATACCAAAGTTCACCTTCCCGATGGTCTGTGGAAGATACTTCATCCCACACGAAAAGCGATTCGCTGGTACTTTCTGTTCGATTACAGCAGCAGACCTTTTACATGGGAGAGCGACATCTTTGGGGGTATTGCCGTTGATGCTGGCGGTATATGTCTGGCAGTCGAGAATGATTACGGAGATATGCCGATAACAGCATGCCTCAAAGCGGATAGAGCAGAGGTATGGATGCGGGACGATCTGAAACTGGAATGCGATTCTGAAGGTACAATACCCGGATCGGTTGCCGATTATGATGGTAACGTCCTGATAATGCATGAGAACAGGATGGACCTTTATTCCATCTCTCTCGAGGATGGTTCAGTTACCAGCGTCATAAAGGGCACTCAAAAGAATGAGGAAGCAGATCTTGATATCACAGAACCCTTCAATATGGATGAAGTTCAGGGAATGACGGCTTTTCCCGATGGAAGCATCATGCTCCTGAAATCCTGTGATTCGGATTATGGTTATTACCGGGGATTCCTGCGGTTCGATAAGAAAGGAAATCCCCTTGAGCTGTGGAAGCCCTTAGAAAAGAGAGAAGAGAAAAAGCCCGGTTTCTTTGCACGGCTTTTCGGAGGGAATTCCGGAACTTCACGGAAGCGTGATATCCCATATTTTGAAAACATTGGAGACCGCCCTGATAAACTTAAAGATTCCACCGTTGAACTGGCTTCCGGGGCGGATGGCTCGCTTTATTTAATGAGCTGCGAAAAATTAGCTGCCTTCGATACCCATGGAAACATGAGGTACTCCGTTGAACTTCCATGCAGCCGCACCTGGGGCAGACCCGTTGCAAATAGCGAGGGGGAAGCCTTCGTCCTGACCGAGAAGGAGGATGACAGGTACGAGGTTCAGAGGATCTCAGCTGCAGGGGAAATATCCATTTATGCGGCAAGCGTTAAGGACGGCGGTAAGGTTGAGAATAGTGATTTAATCGTAATGACTTCGGAAGGGAGTATCCACGTTCTCGGTTACGGCGGAGTTTGGATTACCATTGATGAACACCGTTCCACCGGGTAAGGTTCTGCTCTTTTACTCCGGCTTGCGAGGAAAAACTTCGTGAATCGCTTTTCCGCCACCCGAGAACCACCATATCGGTACGAAGATCAACGTTGGTATCAGAAGAGCGGGAAAGAATGGTAATCGGCGAGTTAAGGGAATAACGGCGAATGCAGGCAACGAAGCAAGAATGGAAATAAGCGCTTCCCTCCAGATCGGCAGGGAATAGCCTTTCCACTTGAGAAAAACCCAATAGCTTACAAGTATCAGTAAGTTACCTGCAACGAAGAAAATTCCTGCTGTTGGTAGTCCGAGCACAGGCATAAGCAGAAGATTACCACCTATAACAAGGATCATTGCAGCAGTGGTAACGGGAACAACTATTCTGATCCTGTTCACCGCCAGAAGCGAGGCAAGCAGAATATGCATGAGATATACGATTGCGAGACCCGCAAGACATAAATACATACATAACTGCATATCCTCAGAGCTGATGTTTCTCAGGTAGTCGCTTCCCCATACGAGCCTGAGAAATCTTTCCCCAGTTGATAAGACAGCAAGGGAAAGAACCATAGCAAACGCTGTGAACATTCTGGCCATGTTGCCGATCTGCCGCTGATATCCACCATCCCTGAATGCTCTACAGAGAGATGGAAACAGGGCACCGGGTAACAATGTGGGAACGACTATCAGAAGCATTAACTCTATTATTTTAAGGCATTCCTGCCACGCAGCTACGGCATTCTCACCGAGGAACTGCCTGATAAGGATATTATCCGCTCTTTGATGAACGACAGTAACCAGACCCATGATCCCAAGGGGCAGTGCAGAAATGAGAAGTTCTTTCAGTCTACCCTTATCAATGGAGGGTATCGCAGAGAATCCTATCCTTCTGAGGAATAATGTTGCAGCAATGGCAGCGGCAAGAGCTCGCACAACGTAAGCTGAAGCAATCGATGTGAGATCCAGTTTATAGTGAATAACAATCATTACAGCAATCAGACCAATCACACCCATCAATATCCTGCAGATAGACTCGTAAACCATTTTTTCCATAGCCCTGAAAACCGAGTAAAACATCTCAGCGAAGGATTCAAAGAAAACCGAAATGCCGATTATTCCGAGAACAAGCATTTTCTCTGATGACAGGCTCATGAGTAAACCAGCAATTATCAGAAGAGGGAGACCAAGCAGCGAAAGAATCAGCTTGAGTGTTAGAGAAGTTGATAGCAGTTCCTGAGTATCGGCAGGACACGTGCTTGAACGCCTGTTTAGGATCAGTGAAACACCCATATCTGAGATGGTAAGGTACAACTGTCCAAGTACTATTACCAGTAGAAAGCTACCGAAATCCGTATCGGACAGATACCTTGAGAGGAACATAACCGAAACAAAAAGAGAACCTTTTCCGATAAACTGACCAGCCAGCATAAATACACTGTTTGCAGCCTGTGATGATCTTTTCACGCCGGCAGAATTACCTTCCGTGCCAGGAGGGAAGTCGCTTCTGAATCCCGATCTGAAGCTTTTCGAGGAATTTTACCAGAGAGGGGTATCCTGCCTGAGTGACAGAACCATTTCCAGTCCTTCTAGTGTAGATGATGTAATGAATAAGATAATCAATATCATGCTTTATCTGGTACTCGGGATCCAGCTTAATGTTTGTGTATTTCCAGGGGATAAGTACAGTATCCAGGCCATGCCTTTCGGCAAGAGGTCTTAGCCTTTCAACAAGCATGTCTTCACTGCTGATTATTGGCGAAGCAGCCAGCAGTGCCCCGCAACCTCCTTTATTCAGGTACTGGCCGAAACCATCAAATATTATGAGAGGTTTCTCCATTCCATGATCAGAACCTCCGAACACATCAATTATTTTAGTGTTTCTTAATTGCTCCGAAACAGGGTAGTAAGGAGGGTTACAAACTATAATATCGAACGTTCCGGTAACATTTTCCCATAAGTCACTCTGCACAATACTGAAGGAGTCACTAATACCGTTGGCGTAAAAAGCTGCTTGTGCAAAATCCACAGCTCTGGGGTTGAATTCTGCTGCGAAGAGTGACCTGCAGTTTGACCTTATGTTGTAACCCTGAAAAGCGGTCCCTGCACAGAGATCAAGTCCCCGCTCGTACTCTCTGTTCAGCATGGTTTTGGATACGAAATCAGCAAGAACAACGGAATCATTACCAACGTAAACATACTGAACAGTTGTTCTTCTGTTTCCCTGATCGGGATCGGAGAGGAATATGGAGTCTCCCCATGGTACCAGCCTGTATTCTGACCTTACAATTCCATTGGAATACTTGATCATTCCGGAATCAGTAAGGCTTGAGAACATTTCACTTCCAATGATATTCTCGATAGATTTCCTATTCTCGCTCTGATTCAGATAGAAGAATCTATAAAGTACTTTTGTATCCTTATGTCTTTTAAACCATTTGATCCCGTACATCGAAGGGAACACAGTCGGGGTGAAAGAACTGGTCCTGCCCTTTAAATAATTCACAAATACATGGGGTTCAATAGGAAACATACGAGCAGGGCGGCGCAGGGCGGGAAACCTGGCAGTATACAGATAGTCTTTCTCTTTAAGAAGACCTATAAGCTGTTTGAGTATATCTCTGTCCGGGGTCTGATTCATATAGCTCCTTTTGGATAATTACCTAAAATACGCAACTGCCTGACAAGTTACAACACTGTCTTTGACACCAAGTGCGTATACATCAAACCCGAAGATCACCTCTTTATTCCATATCAGACGCTATTTGTTGTCTCCAGAAAGTAGTTGAGAGTGCTCTTGATTTAATAGTTACTGACGGGGATAGCCATCCTTTAATAAATGCTGTTTAAATAAACCTTGTCGTGGAATTTAGGCTTTATTATTGATACATGATGTGAATCTGGTAGTAAACAGAGAGGGGATAAAATGAAATTACTACCTTGCGTGCTTCTTGCTATCTTGCTTGCCGGCTCACTTCAGGGGGATATCTTGACTGAAAGGGTGAGCCCGTCTAGTATGAACGGTTCCATCTTCATCGGACGCCAGAATTTAAGCGGTCAGCTTGCGGTAACGGAAGCTATCTACAACGAATCTGTGGAAGAACTCATACTGTTAGCTGTGTCCACTGGCAACCAATACATAAAACTCTACTCTTACGATGATGTATGTGGAACAATTTCATGGCTAGACAATATTGATGTTTTATCAGGGATTCCATTTGACATCTCATTCATCGATCTGCCTGTGGGGGATAACGGTGAATATCACTGCTGTATTGTGATTCCAAGATGGGACAGGTTCTTTTCGAACATCGATGTTTACGATGTTGTAGACTGTGAATTGCACAGAAACTGTTGGAATACTTCAATAGAGAATCAAGCATATCATGTAGCAGATCTTGAGAACGGATATTATGGGATAAATGCGGGGGATATCATAACTGTTTGTACCTTCGACCCCTTGACAAAGCAGTTCATCAACGCTGACCGTATTCCGGCTGACAATGTGTTTTACGGAGCATCGTCCACATGTCCGCCTGCAAGAACCTATGAGACTCAGTTGTACGGATACAAAAATTCTTTGTTGATAGGTAACGCATGTATAACGACGATGCATAATGGTGGAATCAGAATATGGGACCCCCAGACTCATGATATCCTCTCAAGGATTGGTGTCGGACAGCAGGGCGGGTCGGGTTCTCATTATTATGACGAATACGGGAACATGGTAGTGGACGGTGAACTGGGTGACGTTCACAGAGCTGCCATCCTCAATGGAGCTGACATTCCAACTGATTTCGGTGTCATCGCTTCGCGGTTGCTGTTTTTCACAAATCACACGATGGGATTCATGATTTATGACATTTCAATTCCAGATGCGCCACAGTATGTATGGCAATGTGATAACGATGTCAGGCTGGGCTCCGGTACCGGCCAGTTCGACTGGCACTCTGCGGGTTGTGATGAAATGGAGATTCAGCTCCCCAATAACCCTCCAGGTCTTCTTCCTGGTAATGCCTTTGGTATCGGACTCAGGGCGGTGGATCTACCGGAGAATGACATCATTCATGTATTCGTAGCAGATGGTAGATATGGGTTGCTCGCCTTTAATTTCGGCAATTTTCTGTCTCCCTTTGGATACGACGATGAATGCAACTATCGGTCTGTTATCATAGATGCACCAATTGATAACTATCGGACCCCCGAGGAACATCCTTTCATGGCTTATGATCTTCGTACGTTGGACTATGGCAGCTGTACTCTTGTTTTCACATCATGGAAGGAGAACAAGGAACAGGAAGAAGATGGCTTCGTAGGTCTATCCGTGCATCGTGACGGGGCAGCCGGATTACAGAATGGTTTGACCTCCGTAAATATGAGTTCAGATGCAGGATATTTCATGCTACAGACCATATCACCGAATCCTGCCAGCGGTTCACAGCATTTTGTGTTTTCAGGTTGCGCTCAGGAAGTGGAACTGATGATATACGACTCTTCTGGAAGACTGGTTCTGGAGCAGCAGATTCCTGCACATGAAGGGTTAGCGGAGTACTCCTGGAATTGCTCAGGTTCTTCTGGAGTCAGACTTCAGACTGGAGCCTACTATCTCCGAGCCGAATGTGGAAGTATCAACAGCACATCGAAGATCATCATTCTGAATTAGTTGTGTTGTTAGCTTCTCCAACATAGAAGATTCAGGTGAAGGATTGATTAGATTCTACATCTGATACAGAGGGGGAAGAGCCTGCCGAGGCTTTTCCCCTGGATGCTGCTCCGGGCTGTCCGTAAATTCCGTTCTTGACTATTTCTGCAGGACTTGCTATTTAAGTTTTGAAAATGGTAGCATGTAGCACCTGTTTGCTGCATTTAATCATTACCATAAAGATCAGGGAGAGTAAGTTTTGAGCAAATCTCTGGAATTCCTGCTGATGGAACTTGGCCTGTCCGGGCTTGAAGCTGAAGCATATCTGGCCGTACTGGCAGAACCTGACAGTACTGGCTACAGAATTTCGCAGGTACTTGGTAAACCTGCTCCCAATACGTATAAAGCCCTTGATTCTCTTGTGAACAAAGGTGCGATCCTTGCCGATGAGGGCAGCAGGAGCAGAACATTCACCGCAATACCGATCAGGGAACAGGTCATTCAGAGAAGCCGCAGACTCGACATGCTGGCAGATGAAATAGAGAAAGGCCTGGAGAAAATTCATAAACCGCGATCTGTGGAGGGTGTATACAAATTCTCAACTGTTCATCAGGTAATGGCCAGGGCAGAAAGAATGATAGAGAATGCCAGTGATACACTTGTCGCAGATGCAGATAACCTTCCTTTGAAGAAATTGTCCGATAGCTTCCTTTCTGCAGCTGAACGTGGTGTAAGGGTTCTGCTTCACGGGCGGGAAGCTATGAATATGCCCGGATGTGAATTCATAAGCAGCGTTACAGAAGGCTGGCAGGGAGATATGCTGGTTTTAATTGCTGACAGCAGTGAATACCTCATAGCGTTCATGTCAGAGGATATGCGATCGCTGATCCAGGGAGTCTGGAGCAGAAATTTCATTGCGCCCTGCATTTACAGAGGATACATGATCAAGGCTTTATTTTACAGGATAAGCATGATGATCGGCGAAGATGGAAACTCTCTGAAGGAAATCAGAACGGAACTCCTTCGGCTCTGGGACAGATGGGGCTATAGCGACTCCGGCAAGGAAGCCCTGGAACAGGTTCTTCGAAAACCGGAAAACTGACAACCTCAAATATTCAGGTATTCGTAATAAGCACTGACATTTAACTGCTGAGAGACCTTGCTTCGGATTGAGATTTTGACAAAATATATTATTAGTTATATACAAATAATAGAGATGAGCTGTGATATATAAATAAGATATATTGTCTACCACAAAATGTTATTATGAAAGGAGATGCCGTGAATAGTATGTGGATGTCACTACTGGCTGTGCTGTTCGCATGGCCTGCTGTCTCAGAATTATCCGCGGCCTGGCAGGAGCACAATCTTACTTATTCATTCTCAGGGGCGATCTCATTAAAACTCGCAGATATAGATGACGATGGAGATATGGACATCCTCGGAGCTGCCTGGAACTCCGGGATCTCATGGTGGGAAAACGGAGGCGGCTCGTTCAGCATGCATACCATCGATGACGGGTTTTCAGGTGCCATATTCGTGGAATCGGAAGATATCGATAGTGATGGTGATATGGATCTTATCGCCGTGTCTTTTGCCGATGAACTGGTCTGCTGGTTTGAGAACGATGGATCAGAAAACTTCACACAGAGAGTAATCGCGGTTGGAGTAGATGGTCCCTGGACTGCATGTCCTGGTGATATCGATGGAGACGGCAGGGTTGATGTAGCATCCTGCGCGTACAATCTAAACGCAGTTACATGTTGGGAGAATACCGATTCCACATCAACCGGGGAAGGTGAAATGACCGGTGACATTACTGCATTTGAAATCGCTCCTAATCCTTCAAATGGATCATTCAAGATTGAATATTCGGTCAGTGAGAATTGTGTTGTCTCCGCGGGTATCTACGATGTGTCCGGCAGGCTGGCACGGAGCATCATTGAGAATGTGAGCAGAGGCGCTCACAGTATTTCCGTTTCGGAGTTACTCGAAGGAGTATATCTGATTCAGCTGGAACAAGGTGAGGTTGCCTCAGCCAGGAGAATATCTGTTATCAGGTAGGGCTTGCATTACCGAAGGTCTTTCTATTCAGATCAGCTTTTCAGACGCTTGAACTGCCTGATCAGAAGTAAAAGACCCCATAGAAGAGAAATGAACATTATCAGCTTGCCGCCGGCTGCTGCCAGGTCGGCGATCAGGTGATCATGTTTGAGCAGATTCAGCTCGGTGAGTATAAAATTCCAGTCATGAAATCCGTAAGGGGACGAGATACCTGTGTTCCCGCCAAGAAGCTGAAGACTGAGTGATCTAGCATCATCTATATATGGGGCCAGATCCAGTACGCTTTCCCCCATCCACCACAGACCTATGGAGGCGCCGAAGGTGTCACGGGTTTTGATCAGGAGTACAAGGGTGCAGATCAACGGCATAATGACCTGACCCAGGCTTCCTCCGAGGGAGTGCATAACCCTGCCAAGGGGTCTGAACACTATGTGTCCCGTTTCGTGGAAAGGCAGGTTGACAAGGTGCATGAAGGATCTTCCCACATAATTACTTTCGATGGAAGACTGGAAAAACTTTATGCTCCAGATGAACAGGAAGAGGAAAACGATGAGTCTCCCAACGAAGTACACGATTTCAATCTTATCTTTTGTATGGAACATGTAATCGAAAATGCACATAAGTCCTGATCGTTCCTCAGTCACGCTGGATGTCTGCCTTTTCAGAAGATGATCGTAATCCAGGGGTTTATATCTGCTGAAGATAAGTCCGCATTTGAGGCATTCCCTGTTTTCATCATTCTGTTCAAGTCCGCATTTTGGGCAGTTCATATCGCCAGTTTCAAATTTGTGTGCTGTTATGGAAGAGAAGAATATGGAGTTAAGTTATCTCGAGCAGTACTGATGGGTCATCCAGTTCCTCAACACGTCCGATAACGGCTGTTTCGGTATCCCCATGCTCTATGAGCGCTCTGACCAGAGCATCCGCCTGGTCAGGTCTGACTGTGGCAAGCAGTCCTCCGGAGGTCTGGGCTTCAGCGAACAGGAGATAATATTTTCTATCAACGTCTTCTCCGAATTTCAAATAAGGGTCGACGTAATCGGAACACTTGCATACACCTTTTGGATTGAATTCATCAAGCAGACCGGGAAGGTCCGGCAGGAGCGGTACATCTTTTGAATTTATCACTAACCTGACTCCCGCATTTCTGGCCACAGGAAGTGAATGACCAAGAAGACCGAAACCTGTAACATCAGTCAGGCAGCTCACATCGAATCTCTGGATTATTTCGGACGCATATTTGTTCAGCCGCTCCATCCAGTATACAAACGTACTGAACTGTTCATCGGTCAGGCCGTCATTCATCATGGCGTCGCAGTAAACTCCCGTACCGATGGGTTTTGTCAGGATTATAACATCACCGGGTTTAGCGTTGTCATTCGTCAGAACTGTTTTTGGGCTGGTGATTCCAGTTACACTCATACCAAAACAGAAATCATCCTGTTCCATAGTGTGTCCGCCCAGGAGGACCACACCTGATTCATGAAGCTTCTCAGCGGCTCCGGTAAGCAGCTCCAGGATAGCTTCGGGCGGGATCTTTCCAGCCGGGTAAGCCAGGTGATTCATCGCCGTAATAGCTTTGGCGCCCATGGCCCATACATCAGAAAGACTGTTTGCGGCTGCTATCCTTCCGAAGCTTCGCGGATCGTCAACTATGGGGAAGAAGAAATCGACGGTTTGTACGAGAGCTATCTCGTCGGTGAGTTTGTAGACCCCTGCATCGTCCATCGTTTGCATCCCGACAATAAGATTAGGAGAATCGGGCAGAGGCAGTTTTTCCAGTATCCCGGCCAGCCTGGTCGGGTTTAGCTTACCTGCTCAACCGGCGCAGGGGCCGTATTCCGTCAGTCTTATCTCTTTACCCGATGGAAGAGAACGCTGTGGAATACCGTCCCGCTGCAGTTTCTCCAGGAGAAATTCGCAGTATGTCTGCTGATGCCTGTCATGATGGAATTTTATACATTCCGGACAGTTCCCCCGTCTTTTACAGTCGGAGGGACAGGGGCAGTTTTCTCCGTTATAGAGTTCAGATTCTGACAAATCATCTCATTTCATAGGATAATGGTGTTAATTTCCTACTGCGGGAATATACAAAAGCAGCAAGTTGGGAACAGCTATTCATAATCTTCTTCTGATGGTTTGTATTTCCTGCTTTTTTTAAGAAGACCACGCTTTTTCTTTTCTGCCAGTCTTTCCCTTTTAGATGTCACTGAAGGCTTTGTCTGTTTTCTTTCCACCGGAATCTCAGAAGCTTTTCTAATAAGTTCGATCAACCTTTTTACAGCACTTGCCTTGTTTCTTATCGGGGAGCGGAACCGCCTTGCATGAATTACGAGAATACCTTCACTGTTCACACGTTTGCCGCCAATTTCCTCAAGGCGGCTCTTTACTTCTTCCGGAAGAGAGGGCGAGTTCCATATATCGAATTTCAATACAGCAGCGGATGAGGTTTTGTTAACCTTCTGTCCTCCGGGACCACCCGAACGGACGAATTCAAAATCAAGCTCATCTTCTGCAATGCTTATCGATTCTGTTATTTCAATCATCTTCACATTTTCCAATTGTTGTCATGCTTGACCATCTAATCCCAACGTATCATTGTGTCCTTATCAATAAGTAATGCAGTCTTGAAAAGAAAGGGATGATTATGAATCCAGTAACTCCGATAATTGCAGTTCTGGCAATCGCCGGCATTATTATATGGATAGCGATAATGACGGGCAGGAAACGGACAGCCGCCTGGGAGGGGGTCGCCCAGAGGCTTGGCGCCACGTTCACTCCTAAAGGATCTAACGTATTTGCGACCTTTCCATTCCAGCTTTTCAACGCAGGGTCGAGCAGGAAAATGAAGAATCACCTTCAGTGGGAATCCGAAGGTGTTACCATTCATCTGGGCGATTATCAGTATACCATACATAGCTATACCGGCAGGAACAGGACATCAAAGACATTCAGACAAACCATCTGCATTCTGGAAAAGGAAGGACTGGATCTTCCCAGGACGTACCTGAGAAGGCAGATGGCACTGCTGGATTGGGTTGGAAATAAATTTGGTGCTCAGGACATTAACTTCGAAGAGGATCCGGAGTTTTCAAAAGCTTTCGTTCTCAAGGGTGATGAAGCACGTACACCGCAGATCGTGGGGCCTGAACTCAGACAGCATCTGCTTCAAAGCAGGAAAGCCTTCAAGACAATTGAAATGAACGGTAACGCTCTTATGATGAATTTCGGAAAGAGAAGAAAACCGGAAGAATATTCTGATCTGGTGGCTTGGGTCATGCCTGTCTACTACATGGCGGACAACAAGGGCAGCGCCTGGTAATTAATCAGGGACGGAGCAGAGGGACGGAGGTAATAAGATTTCTTAATTACCTCCGTCCCTCTGACATTTACTCCAGTAAGTACAGTACCTGATATCCCTCTTCCGGATCTTCCTCCCATGCAAGAATACCTTCCTGCGAGACGCTTGTTTTCCAGCTCCAGCCATCCTGCGGGAAGACTACATGTTGAAGGAGTTCTCCCGATGTATTGAAGATGTCAAAGAAGGGTATATCCATGGTGCCGCGTCTT
Organism: Candidatus Fermentibacterota bacterium; assembly: GCA_030592645.1. GTDB lineage: Bacteria > Fermentibacterota > Fermentibacteria > Fermentibacterales > JCC-6 > Aegiribacteria. The sequence continues at coordinate 36,140 of JAUVIR010000022.1, forward strand.
ACCCAGAGATTACCATCCGGCCCTATATCCACTCCTATAACCATATCCTTAAACGGGTCAGGTTCGAATTCCATAGAACCCCCTCCTCCTACTCCGCCCATTCTGCTTATGTAGTTGGTTACATAGGTGCTTTCAGCAGCCATTTCTTCTGCGGACTTCTCTACTGGAATCAGGTCCATTGAAATACTGAGAACTTCCTCTCCCTCGGAATTCCATCCTGTTACTCGATACTCTTGAGCATCCTTGAGCGAGAAATAGATCATATCCGAATTGTTTCCGCCTATGCTCAGAGGATCAAGAAGATCGATAAAGAATATGGATGGATTTTCAACAATATCATTCATGCTCATTTCAATTGAATCCTGCCACAGGATCAGGTCCCATTCTTCCTTTCCATATGAGTAAAGCGCTACACGGCGGTTTATTAGTATTTTCTCGTCCACCATATCGAAATCAACTTTGTAAGCTGCAAACTGATTGTCTGAAACCGGAGTTCCCTGGAATGGAGGCTGCTGTGGCCAAAGGCCGACTTCCTCCATGAATTGAAGTGAATCATCAAACACTACGAATCCCTGTTTTCCCAGGTCAAGAATCATGAGCTTTTCATCGGACATCAGAAACATTTCCCAGGGCATGACCAGTTCACCCGGGCCGTTGCCCTGCCTTGATAACTGCCGAAGATAATTCCCGCTGCTGTCGTAGATTTTTACGCAGAGAGCAACCTGATCCAGAACCATAATCCTGCCGTACTGGTCAATAACAGCGCTTATTATGGAACCGAAAGTATTCGTTGAGTCCCCCAGCTCAACTCCAATTTCAAGCACTGCTTCAAGGGTATCCACAGGAAGCACTGGAATGTCCTGAACGGCTGCTGGCTCGTGTTCGTTCCCACCGCATCCGATGATCAGCAAAAGAGAACTGAGTACAGTTAACAGATATTTCATACAACCCCTTAAGTATAGTATAAATATAATATACGAGGGACGGAGGTAATAAGATTTCTTAATTACCTCCGTCCCTCTGCTCCGTCCCTATTTCCCCTGCTCCTGTAATTTATCCAGCCGCCAACTAGTATCAATCCGGCGCCGATGAAAACTGCTGTATCGGGCACAGAATCGAAGAACAATATCTGGAATGACATTGCAAACACTACACTGAGATAACTGTATATGGCTACTTCTCCGCCTGGGGCATAGCGGTAAGCCTTCGTCATGAGTAATTGTCCCGCAGTTCCCGATAAACCTATGCACAGAAGGAATACAAGCGATTTGATATCGGGCACGACTCCTTCAAGTATTACCGAAGGGAGAAAGAACAGTGTGATGGCAGCCGAGAACCAGAAAACGACAAGCAGCGGTCTGTCGGTCTTCCGGAGGGCTCTTAAAGTAGTGTAGGCGCTTCCCGCGAACAGAGCTGAAAGGACGGCGAGTCCGGCTGGGAGAGTAAGTGGAATTGAAGCCGGTCTGAGAATTACAATCACTCCTGTGAACCCAAGGAATACGGCCAGTATCTGGATTTTCTTCAATCGTTCACCCAGGAAGAGCCATGAAAGTATAAGTACGAAGAAAGGGCTGAGCCTGTTTATCGTCACTGCCTCCGCAAGAGGCATTCCCTCTACTGCCAGAAAAAAGGTGAGCATTCCCGCCATTCCGAACAGTGATCTTGCACCCAGAAGAACCGGATTGCCAGGTTTGAAGGAGATACCTTTCGCTCGAAGTACAACCCCCAGAACAATTGTCGCAATAAGCCCCCTTGCGAAAAGCTTCTGTGTTGTGAGGATCCCGGAATCCGACGGGATAAGCTTTACAATCAGAGATACTATTGAAAGGAAGAAAGCACCCAGGATCATGTACAACGCCGCTTTTCTCCCGGGAGTATCAAACACTAGGACGGCCTCCTATACTGTTACGAGCTCGTATTCCATGGAACCCAGTCCAAGGGATTCTGCAATGGAGAGGTGAAGAATTCCGTCTATGTCCGGCCTGTAGGCGCTGAACTTGTCAGCTCCTGCACCGGCACTGACAGGAGAATCCTCTGCAGCGGGAGCAGCCGTGACAAGATCAAGTGATGCCATATCAAGGGCAACTGGATCAACCGATGCCAGAATACCAATATCTTCAACAAACGGTGGAGCCATATCCTTCATGCAATCGCAGTCCGGAACAACCGACGTGATGAAATTAACGTAAAGCAGGGGGTTGGAAACGCTGACAGCCGCATACGCGTATTCGATCATCCTTCTCATGAAAATACTCATGTTCTGATCCCAGCTTACCTTTACCGCCCCCTCAGGGCAGCGTCCGAGACATTCTCCGCAGCCGGTGCAGATATTGGTATTAATTACAGCATGGTCGCTGATACTGATGGCTCTTACATGACAGTGGGCAGCACAGATACCGCAGGCGGTACATTTTTTTGGATTGATAAACGGCTTTACCGATGAATGCTGATACAGCTTGCCTGCTCTGGAAGCGCAGCCCATGCCAAGGTTTTTCAGAGCTCCTCCGAAACCTGTCAGAAGGTGTCCCTTGAAATGGCTTATTACAATCATCGCATCTGAGTTCGAGATAATGGAAGCGATATGAGCTTCATCGGTCTGAAAACCTTCAGGCATCTTCACTGATATTTCATCTTCACCTCGAAGACCATCGGCGATTATGAACGGGTGTGTCAATGGAAGACCGAATCCATGTTCATAGGTCAGACGAAGGTAATCGGGCGCGGACATTCTCTTTCCCGGATAAAGGACAGTGGTATCTGTAAGAAAGATTCTGTCCGTTCCCAGAGAGAGGGCTTCGATAACTCTGTTCACATAATCCGGGCTCACATAAGAGGAATTTCCCTCTTCTCCGGGATGTATTTTCACCGCAACAGTATCCGTCGGGTTCATTATTTTCCCGCTCATTATCTTATCCAGCAGTTTTGAAAACCCACCATCCATTGATGCCTTTTCGATCGGTAGAAAGAATACTTTTGCCATAATCCTGCTCCTTTCCCGGCATGGTTCCGGATGCTCATCCTTGCATAGAAAATATACGATGTTTATAAATTATCCTATGGGATATCTTAAATGGATAGAAATCGAGGAGTCTGCGCCGAACTGGAACCTTGGACAGCTGCGGTCATGTTCGGATAGTAAAGACCTGCTTATCTGCGCTGTTGTGAAGTCCAACGCTTACGGACACGGAGCGGAACAGGTCACATCTCTGCTTCCCTCGGCTGACTGGTTTGCAGTCAATTCCCTTGATGAAGGTATAGAACTCAGACAATATGGTATTAAAAGACCGATCCTGCTGCTTGGTCATGTGCTTATAGAGAGGCTTCCTGAAGCTGTCAAAGCTGACCTGAGATTAACGGTTTACAATATAGAAACACTTGAAAAACTGGAGAAGATCCTGAATCATGGAGTAAACTGCAGGATACATATTAAGATCGAAACAGGTACGGGAAGACAGGGTCTTCTTCCCCGCAACGTTCCGGAATTCATTCGCATGGCTTCCGGAATTGAAGGACTGGAAATTGAGGGGTTGTCTACCCATTTCGCCAACATAGAGGATACGCTGAATCATGAATATGCCGAAAGACAGCTGCGGCTTTTCAATGAAGTGGTTGAAACTATCAGGGAATCGGGAGTATCTCCGGCTGTTATTCATACAGCATGCACCGCCGCAACCATACTATTCCCTGAAACACATTTCAACATGCTCAGAACCGGGATAGGCCTCTATGGACTCTGGCCATCCAGGGAAACGTTCCTGTCTGCCCAGTCAAACGGAATTCCCGTTCCGGAGCTAAGGCCGGTTCTTTCCTGGAAGACCCGTATTGTCCAGATAAAGGAGCTTCCTTCCGGCAGCTATATTGGCTACGGCTGCACATACAAAACAAGTAGAAGTACAAGGCTCGGCGTACTGCCTGTGGGCTACGCCGACGGTTACGATAGAAGGTGCGGGAATTCAGCACACGTTCTGGTCAGAGGGAAAAGAGCGCCTGTTCTCGGGCGTATTTGTATGAATCTGGTAATGATAGACCTCACCGATATTCCAGAAGCTGCACTTGAGGATACTGCTGTTCTTCTGGGCATAGATCAGAACGAGATTATATCGGCCGAGATGCTGGCTGAATGGACAGGTACGATAAACTACGAAGCTGTTTCGCGAATAAGCCCCTTCCTTCCCAGGATAATTGTCAGGAGAGGATGATAAAAGTGTTCATAGATGTTATTGGTGTTGACGGATCAAAGCAGTGTGGATGCAATCTATGCTCCATGCTTCTGGGGGAATCGGTGCTGCTGGATGCAGGCTCAGCCTCCATGCTGTCCGGGCAGCAGCAGCGAAATGTAGAGATGGTTCTTCTTACTCACGCCCACCTCGATCATGTTCTCGAACTTGGTTTCATGATCGACGCAACGGTTGCACTCCGGGATGAACCTCTTCGGGTCATGGGAAGTAAGGCATGCCTCGAGATAGTGAGAAAACATTACATGAACGATCTCATCTGGCCGGATTTCAGCAGGATAAAAACCTCATGCGGCCCTGCACTGGTTTATGAGACCATTAAAGATCGGGAATGGTTCGAACTGCCGGGGGGAATTACCGCATGGGCAGAGCCTGTCTGCCATGGAGCGGGTGCCAGAGGATTCCTGTTCAGGTCGGAAACCGGTTCTATTCTTCATACCGGGGACACGGGACCAACCTGTTCTATATGGGAGAAGGCTCAGGAGCTGGATGATCTGAGATTGATCATAGCTGAAATATCCTTCCCCGATGAGAAAACGGACATTGCAATAGCGAGCAACCACCTGACACCCTCTCTTCTCGAACGGGAACTGGATAAACTTAACAGACCTGATGTTCCTGTTTTTGCTTTTCATCTGAAACCGTGGGAAAGGCATGCGATCGAAAAGGACGTCGCAAGAAGATTCAGTGACAGGATTGTCATGCTCCGGAGCGGAGACAGGCTGGCATTCTGACGGTGATTATGGGGAAGATGATAACAGGCCTTGACAGAATTAGAAGAGAAATGCTTCCCGGCAGCAGGATCGGGTTACTCTCCCACTATGCGGCTGTGAATTCGGGATACATATCATCACTTGATGTTCTCGCAGTTATGCCGGAAATCGATATTCAGATACTGTTCGGTCCCCAGCATGGCTTCCGCGGTGAGACTCAGGACAACATGATAGAGTGGGAAGGATACATTCATCCACAATACGGGATACCGGTTTGCAGCCTTTATGGCAGAAACCGAAAACCTTCCCCTGAAATGCTTGAGGGGCTTGATTGTCTGATTGTGGACCTCCAGGACGTGGGAACAAGATATTACACTTACATTTACACAATGGCTTACTGTATGAGGGCCTGCAGCAGCGCTGGGGTGCCGGTTGTAGTGCTTGACAGGCCCAACCCGCTTGGTATTTCAATTGTAGAGGGAATGCCGCTCAGAAAAGGGTATGAGTCTTTCGTGGGACTTTATCCCATTCCGGTCAGGCATGGTCTGACTGTCGGGGAACTGGCGCTTCTTTTTGCCCGGCTTGACAGTCTTCCCCGACCTGAAGTTATCCGGATGGATGGATGGGACGGAGAGGGTATCCCGGATGATTACCAATGGGTATACCCTTCTCCTAACATGCCAACCGATGAGACAGCATCGGTTTATCCCGGAATGTGTCTTCTTGAAGCGACCAACCTCTCCGAAGGGCGAGGGACAACAAGGCCCTTCTCCATTTTCGGAGCTCCATGGATAGATGGTGTTGATCTCTGCAGCAGACTAAATGGAACAATATTCATGGAAGGTGCCGTTCTCCGGCCGCACGCATTCATTCCGACATTCAACAAGCACGCCCGGGAAATGTGCTACGGCGGTGAGATTCATGTTCTTGACAGATCGAAATTCAGACCTCTGCGAGCCGGACTGGGCATTCTCCTTGAATCTTTCAGATATTCCCGGACCGGGTGGAACGATCCTCCTTACGAATACGAATTCAGGAAAATGCCTGTAGATATTCTGTCCGGTGGACCGCAGGTAAGGAAAGCCGTGAACGAAAGTGATACCGAAAAGCTTATTGAGCTGGCGTGCGGCGATCCTGCCGGGCATTACGCGTTTACCCGTGACATACTTTTGTACGAAAGGGAGTTCTGCAGTTGAGAATAGGAATAATATCGGATATTCATGGGAACCTGCCGGGTCTTGAAGCGTGCCTCAGAACGCTTGATGATGAGGGTGTTGATCAGATAGTCTGTCTTGGGGATCTCGTTCAGTTCGGTCCGTATCCAACGGAAGTGATTGATCTTCTGCAGCGAAGTAACATTGATACAGTTCAGGGAAACTGTGACCGGGCAGTGGCAAAGGGGAGAGATGATACTGGAGACTCCTTTGAGAATGTTCACTGGGATAATCTGGCTTCAGAGCTGCTGCAATGGACGAAGGATCAGATAACCCCGGAGCAGAAGAGATATTTGAAGAAGCTCCCGTCTGAATTGAGGTTCAATGTCGGAAGCCGGCGCATACTGTGCGTGCATGGCCTTCCGGGTAATATCTGCGGGAGCATCCAGCGAAACGTCTCAAGCGAAGTATACGATTACATGTTTTCGAGGAATTCATGTGATATTCTGATCCTCGGGCATACGCATGAAATGTTTCTTCAGCCGCGTGGCACCCGGATGATATTGAATCCAGGAAGCATTGGCGGAGGAACAATTCCCGGAGAAGCAACTATTGCTGTTCTTGATATCAATGAGGAAAATACCACAGCATCCGTCTGCTGGCACAGGGTTCCATTCGACACAGTATCGTTTGAGAAAAAATACAGCCATGAAGGTCTGCCGGAGACCTTTTTAAAATGTGTTCTCCTTGGCAGGGATCCAAGGGGGAAGTGGCATACCGATGATTTTACCAGGAGGCAGAAATGGGCAGAACGTTAATAGAAAAGATCATGTCATCGCACGGTGGAGGAAATTGCGGTCCAGGAGATGTGGTCTGGATAGATATTGACAACAGAACGGCGAGGGATTTCGCGGGAGCCAGTGTAGTGGGCAATCTTGAGAAGTACGGAGGCGACTCCCCTATAGCTGAAAAATCAAAAACCTTTTTTACTTTCGACTGCAATGTTCCCGCCAACACCATTCCTTACGCCAACAATCAGCAGCGAATCAGGATCTTTGCCAGAAAGCACGACCTGAAGGTTTACGATGTTGATGCCGGTATTGGTTCTCATGTTGTGATCGAAGAAAAATTCGCCAGGCCAGGAACTACAACGGTTGGGACGGACAGTCACCTGAATATCATGGGTTCCGTGGGAGCCTTCGGGCAGGGAATGGGAGACGTGGATATCGCTTACGCCTTCAAGACAGGGAAAGTGTGGTTTGAAGTTCCAGAATCGATCAGGGTTACCCTTGAGGGACTGCCGGCGGACGGAACGGAAGCCAAGGACATTGCACTGGCCATGCTCCGGCGGTTCAGCAGCCATGAACTCCTGGGCAAGTCAATTGAGATTTACGGCCCATGGGTGCAAAGCGCTTCTCTTGAAGACTGCGTAACCCTTTCGAGCCTTGCGACTGAAATGGGAGCCATAATCGCGCTCATACCACCGAATGACAATGTACTGGAATTTTTCGGCATAACCCGCAACGAAGCTGTTTATGCGGATTCGGATGCTGCTTATCTGGAAGATTACACTCTTGATATAGAAGGTCTGAAGCCTCTGATCGCTGCTCCTCCCAGTCCTACGAATGTTTTTCCGGTATCGGAAAAAACCGATGTTAAAGTCGATGGAGTTTTTATTGGAAGCTGTACCAATGGAACCTACAAGGATCTGAAGTATGCGGCAGAACTTCTGAAAGGCCGCAAAGTAGCTCCCGGTGTCATGCTGAAGGTTGTGCCCGCGACCAGGGCGACCTGGGCCAGGCTTCTAGGAGAAGGGCTTCTGAAGGACATATTCGACGCGGGTGGTATCGTCAGCAACGCGGGGTGCGGCGGGTGCGCCTCGGGTCAGATCGGTATGACCGGAGAAGGAGAAGTACAGATAAGTACATCCAACAGGAATTTCAAGGGCAAACAGGGCAAGGGGAATACATACCTGGCAGGGATTGGTACGGCAGTTGCCTCCGCTGTACTTGGCAGAATTGCTTCCGTGCATGATCTGAAGGAGGTATTGTAATGGCGCACGATATGATTCTCAAAGGAAGGCTCTGGATTCTGAGTGAAAACGGGAAGCTCTTCAGCGATATCGATACGGATATGATATACCACAACGCCCATCTCGCTGTAACCGATATAGATAAAATGGGTCAGTACGCTTTCGGCAACCTTGAAGGTTACAGGGATTTTTCGTCACAGGCAAGACCGGGTGATCTCGTTCTTGCCGGTGAGAATTTTGGCTCCGGCAGTTCACGTCAGCACGCGGTAGATTGTTTCAAGGCTCTCGGTGTTCAGGCTGTTATAGCGCGGTCTTTCGGTGCTATATACAAGAGGAACGCCATAAACAGCGGTTTTCCGATTATCGAACTTCCAGATCTGCCTGATGAACCTTTCAATCAGTTTGACCAGATAGAACTGAATCTTGAAGATGGTACTCTCAGTGCATGGGATAACAGGTATCAGGGTAATCCCATGAGCGAAGTCGCCAGAGATATATACCTTGCTGGAGGGCTCTTTCAATACGCTGAAAAAATGTAGGCAGTCTCCTGCAGATTGATCGGGATAACTACTTCATATCGGAACGTGTGTACTCTTCGCAGATGTGGAGAGGACCGTTGGAGTTTGAGGTGATGAAGGGAACGTTCATAGTTGCGCTTTCTTCTTCCTCCAGCTCCATGGCGACTTTCCGGGACGCTTTTACAATCCGATCCATGGTATTTGAATCCTGTGAAAGATCGATTTCATGCTGTTTTTGAAACCGTTCTACTGTCAGATCGAAGATTATCTGCGCCCAATCCCTGTTGAATTCCATTGCTTCCGTTTCAGAATTATTACCCTTACCTTTGAGGGTAGAGATCAGGAATGAACTCCCGCAGAAATCACATTGCCCTGTTTTGCTTCCGGGGATAAATTTAAGATTCGCACTGCAGTTGGGACACTTCTTGAAGATAAAATCAATGCTCATTGTAACCTCATCTGATTCGGTGATGGAACTGATAGGAATACTCCTATTATTCTATTCTTTCATCTGAAACAAATAATAGCCCATAAAGCTCTTAGCCGTCAATGGCATGTCCGGCTGTGAACCACTCGTATCCTTGACCGTGAGTGTATCCGGCAATATGCATTGAGGACAAGATTCTCACATCTGACTCAAGGAGGTCACTTGGATGAAAATATTGTTTATTCCGATTCTTCTGCTCAGTGTATCTGTTTCATGGTGTCAGATTGGATACCAGCCGATTGACGGTTTCTTGCTCTGGTATTTGAACAGCCTGACTGAATCAAGCTCAGCGCACGTAGCGGACGTTTGGGATTTTGATACCACCGAACTCCCGAATGATATCAATAAACTTGTTTTGACTTGTGTCGAGGTTTTCGATGATTCGCTGGATATCTATCTTCTTGGTATCTCTCCAGAAAACAATACCCCATTTCTAATGGCAATCAGCGGATACAGGGGGGAATACTGCTGTGAAAACGTCAGCGTGCGTTATCATGAAGAAGAAGATGAGTTCGAACTCAAATTCTATATACCCGGATGTGCCAGGATATGTGGAGGGTATTATAGATGGAATATTGATAATCAATCCCTGGTACAGTTGCGCTGTTACACAGAAGATACTGCTCTGGAGGCGCTGACGAAGGCAGACAGCCTTCTGGTTGAAGGGGATATCACCGAAGCAATAGATGAGCTGAGCAGTATCCAGCATATGTTTACCCGCTATTATTACGATCCTGATGAAATGATCGCCCGTCTGCTTAGAATCGTCAACAGAACTGCCCTCGAAGAGGCGGATGCAGGCAATTACCAGGAGGCGGTGGCTCTTTTCGATTATTTATCTAATTACAACCGGATGTCGTTTCAATGGTACACATCCTTTATTGACAGCCTTGACTACATGGAATCCGATCGTTCGATTTACATGAGCTTCAGCGAATATGTCATGATTCTTAATAATTATGCTTTTCCCCTCGAACAGACAGATGGTCTTTTCCTCTCTCAGATGATCCTTAGAATAGTACTGGACCTTCAGCCATCCAGAATTGTCGCCCATCTCAATATCGCGGATGTTCTGTGGAAACTGGCTGAATTCGCAGAGGCATCCGAGCATTACAGTATCTATCAGGAGATGATGACTGACCGTGATTTAACCGATCAGATTCCCCTTCGTGTTCATGAGAGGCAAACTTCGCTGCTTACAGCATCAGCTGATTCGGTCA
>JAUVIR010000049.1 GCA_030592645.1 Candidatus Fermentibacterota bacterium
GCTGCTTTTTTGTTGACATGGGGTGGTTTCGGTAATTATGATCATTTTCAAGCACGAATATTGGGGTATTCAGGAACGGATGAGTTACTTCGGGAGATGTTACCGGAACAGTGGAAAACCCAAATACCTATTGCACTTCCTCTCTGCTCAGCAGGTGATCAGTTCAGTTCGACCTTCGAGGAACAACAAAGGAGTTATTTGTGAACAATAAAGGCAGAGGAAGAAATCTTCTATTGATGAAAAGTTCAAGCACTGTGCTGATCGCCGGAGTGCTATTCCAACTCCTTATTGTCGTCCTCTTCTACATGAACCTCCAACCTCATATCCTCAGACTTATGCCTGATGACAGCTTCTACTATCTGAAGATCGCGCAGAATATCGGCAACAACCTGGGAAGTGTATTCAGCCCTGGAGAGCCCACAAACGGCTATCATCCACTTTGGATGGGTATCCTGATCCTTATCCAGTACAGCCTGCGCCCAGGTAATGGATTCTTCATACTGTCAGTATTACTTCTATCCGTAGCATTTAACGCATTCACCGCACTGATTCTCAGGCGTTTCCTCAAGATGTTGGGATTCGCCGAAGAACAGCAGACTCTTGGAATTGTGCTCTATCTCTTTCTGCCATGGCTTGTTCTCCTGACACTGAGCGGGTTGGAAACACCACTGTTTTTTATGTGTCTCCTGTCCTTCTTTATCATGCTGCAGAAGGTGATTACTTCAGATAGTGATCGAATCAGGGAGTATGTACTACTTGGTATATCAGCAGGACTGCTATTCCTCTCGAGGACTGATTCGGTTTTCTTTATCGTGACCGGTGCAGTAATACTCCTTTTACGGAAGAGAACGCTAACTGCTCTTCGCAATCTACTGGTTACCAGTATAGTTACCACCCTTATATCCCTTCCGTGGCTGTTATGGTGTCAGATCCGATTTGGTAGTCCCCTACAATCATCCGGACTTGCTCTCTCATATTTGAGATGGCACACAATGTACCCTGTTGATACCCTGAAGTACTGGATACTCAATGCTGGAAGGCTGTTTCACAAGCTGGCAATCATGTTTATCTCTCCGTTTGTCTACCATGCGCGGGACTTCGAAACGATCATCCCCATTTGGTGTGACGTACTTATGTTTTTGATAGCTGCCGGTACAGTCTACTACTTATTGAGAAAACGAAAGGACATAATCCTTCCAGCGTACATCTGGCTCTCTGCAGTGCTTCTGCTCGTTTTTTACACATTTGTCAGGATTGCCTCGGCAGTCTGGCACATGTCGGTATTTGCACTTATCCTGCTACTGATCATTCTAAATATCACCAGGTACATCAGGCATAAATCATGGACTCTTGCTGCATTTATTCTTACATGTCTGGCAATTAACATTTACACACTCGGGAACGGCTTCTACTATCCACAGCAAGTCACAGATATGATAACCTGTGCACAGTCGATTGGAAACGAGTCGGACGGCATTCTGAATGTCGGTACGACTGATGCTGGTTACATGGGATATTTCAGCCGACATGTCGTTGTCAATCTCGATGGTGTTGTTAATCAGCGCGCCTTTGAGCATATCAGGGATGGCACATTTGGTGAATACCTCTATGAACTCGATCTGGACTTCGTTAATGTGTCACCCGAAAGACTCGAATTCTATTGTAGGAATGGAATCCTGTACCAGTGACCTCTCATGTTACCTGTGATCACGTTCTTACAGTCCTGGGTTCTTTCATTTAAGGAACAGCTCCAGGGCTGCTTCACGAACAGGTTAAGGGATTCTGAAAAATTCATTGTCCTATTACTCGAAGATCAGAAGGATGATTCCAATAATAAAAACATGCTTGATACTATTCAGTAAGCTGTATAGTATCCAGATCACCGCTGGCAGAAACATCCATCGATCTTATCCATCCCTCAACGTTCTGTCCCAGCGGCCCGATACTCAAATCAAGGAGATACCAGTCCTCCGTTCGAAAGATAATAGCCGCAGCGGAAGAGGATGGCACAGAATCCACTATTGCCGATAAGCTGTCCGGCTCTGAATACAGTGGCGAAGATTCGTAAATCATCGCGTACGTGATTCCAGCCCGGGGTCCCCAGATCACAGGAACGTTGTTTATCTCACTGTCGGTTAAATATCGCGCGTCGCCCGACACCCATCTAAGGCGAAAACTGCCGATGTTCGCTGCCTGGGCAACTCCCGGATCGAATCCAAGCCAGCCATCAACTGTTCTGCCGGATAACACAACCTGATCATCTGGAGCAAGCTTGATCATGAACATCGCAGAAGAATCAGGCCTGGTGAAAACATCCACTGAATCAATGCAGACAAGAATGCACTCATTTCCATCAGGAAGTTGTGAATACAATAGGGAGCCGGCTCCAGGACACACAGACAACAATGTAAATATCAGTAAAACAGACATCTTATTCCTTCTTGAGGCAACTGTATAATATCATTCCATGTTATGATACAAACCTATTGTACCTGCCGCAATGAAACATATCACCACTGGTGGAACTGAATTGCTGCAGTTAATCCTGTAATTGATTGGAGTAGCGTTATGGGTAACGGAATCAGAAACAACGATGAACTCAAAGTCAGAATGGAATCAATTCTGGAACCGGGTGAGGTTATCCTTGCCTTCGGTATGGGGACGATCGGCGCAAGAACGGTTCTAGTTGCAGCTACCGACATGAGGCTCATTATTGAAAAAGTTACGATTACTTTCAAGACGAAGGAGCTTGAATCCATCATGTACGACAGCCTCGAGGCTATAGAAGGCAGGCAGGGTGAATCCAGTATGCCCGGATGGGCAAAAATCAATGTTCGCTCAGCAGTCATGCACAAGATCACAACTTCAATAATGATAAAAAAACCAGGTGAGAAGGTCTTTCATGTTCAGTTCCAATTCATGCCAATGCTTAAGGGCAACAGCGGGAAAGGGATTGAAATAGCCCAGGCAGTCGCAATGCAGAGGCCTGACATAAAAACAACCATAGATATGAAAGAAGAGAGAAAGGATGAACCGGGGTGTCTTGTCAGAGCGTTTAAATGGGGAGCCTGGGGCGGCATTGGCGGAGCTTTGATCGGGGTAATTGTGATAAGAGACATAGGCGGGATTATTGCTTTTTTCGGAGTGGGCTTCTTCCTGGGGGCTGTGATCGCTCCTTTCTGGAGAGGTCTGAAAACACAGATTACGGGAAAAGGTTAACTCAATCTGATATTACAGATTCTCACATTTTTCAACGAATTTCTGCCACAAATACGGAAATTCTTCAAGCGGTCTGCTATCTGGAGTTCTCAGTTCCAGTGTAGCGAATTTTATGTTTGCCCTTACATCGGTGAACATAGTCGTCAGGTGATCAAGAAAGTCAGAGAAACCCTTTTCTTCGATATTGCGAAAAGGCTTACCGCTCTTCAGCTCGACCGCTTCAATCGCAAATTCAACAATACCTTCCAGTATTGAAAACGCGCCATTCTCCAGGCTTACATCCGGAAGGCAGCAGCGGCATCTATCCGTCCGGTCCCATATTTCCCGTCTAGTATTGGACATTCCAAATTCCTCGCTGGAAGCCATCTCGCAGAAAAGCGGATACATCTCCTCAAGATCCTCTCTTGAAGAAATTGCCGCGTGAAGATGTATAGCAGCGGTACCCTTCATCATTTCCGGTCCTCTGGTGTCGACTTTCATGAATCGCTCATGCATGCGGGAATACCTCTCGGAAGTAAGCAGAAGCGGGGCGTTATAGCGCCCTGGTATGCAATCTGTCCCCAAGTACCTGATACCCGTTTCAATCTCTATCATGCTGTTCATATCCTGAATCCAGTCAATGGTTTCATTGAATTCTATACTATCTGAAGCTTTCAATGGAGGGCTCAGGTATTCAATCTGTCCACCGGGTTCAAAAGCAATTCTTCTTCCTCCTTTGGAATAAATACCCTTTTCGAGCCTGTATCCCGCGCTTAGAAGAAAAGCAACCAGCCGGGATATGTCATCGTGGTTCAGAACCCGGTCTGGCAGGAATTCGTACTCGAACCCATAGGTTCTTGGAAGTGAATTCCCTCTGGTCAGAATGGTATCAAGGAGCTTTTCTGCATACACTGCTGTAATACTATTGATATTTCCCCGGGATGTACCAGAACTCATGCTGCAAACTCCTTCATCCACAGGCTGAACGTAAGCACTGCAAATAATCTATCCGCTTCAGATACGAGGGTAGCAGGACCGATCCCGTCAGCTGTAACACTTTGCCACATCTGCTTTATCATCTCTGGATCCAGAATTCCTGTGCGCTCTATTTCGCCCCCCTGGAATATTTCCCTCACATATTCAGGCAGACTATCCTTCTGAAGAAGCCAGGCTGCCATAGGTATCGTGAACGGTTTCTTCTCCCTGAAAGCAGTTAACGAATCAACCACACGATGATTGAGAAGTGATTTTCTGCATACGTATTTTCCCATTCTCTCAGCCAGGTTAACTTTCAAATGCACGGGCAGCCCGGAGGCGAACTCAGCCAGCCTGTAATCGAGGTAGGGGGTTCTGGTTTCAAGTGAATGACGCATGGACAGCTTATCCAGCCTAAGAACAACATAATCAGGGAGTCTGGACCTGCATTCCATGGCAAGCAGCTGGTTTAGCGGATGCATGCTTCTGTCAACCGCAGGCATGGCATCTTCGGGAAAGGCAACTTCTCCAGTTTCCCTTCCCAGCAATCTGGACAATTCGGACTGATTGAAGAGCAGTTCGCTCTGAATGAATCGTTTACGTGGATCGGCATCCCTGACAGACATATAATCCTCAAGCTCAGGAAAATCCTTAAGAAGAAGCTTTTTCTCTTTCTCCGACATTGAAGCGATCTCCTCGGCTGCCATCTCCAGCAGGAATTTTCTGTAGCCTGCGAATACTTCGTCAGCGCCCTCACCTGTCAGGACCACCTTCACATGACGGGAAGCAAGCCTGCATACCTGATCCGTAGGAAGGATAGTACCCAGTGAGATGCAGTCTTCAACTGACCTGATAAGCCCGGGGAGTTCCTCGAGTGAGCCCGGATCGCAGGAGCTGTGGATCAGGCTGGCTCTGCTGAATACACTCTGACCAGCTTTCATCAGTTCTCTGACATCATCCAGCTCATTGTACAATGGATCATCGAAAGAAACGGTAAACAGTTTCAAATCAGGTTGCCTCCTGGCTGCTATTGAAGCAACGGAGGAGGAATCGATACCGCCGCTGAGAAGGCTGGCGACTTCAACATCGGATCTCATTCTTATTCTGACAGCATCCTCCAGAAGCTGGATGAAGTGATCCTCAGCCTCTCTCCCGCTGGATGTAACACCATCCCTGCCGGGAAGATATTCCCAGTAGCGTCTTATGCAGAAAGATCCGCTTTCAAGGTTGTAATCCAAGAAGGATCCCGGCGGAAGGCGCCGGATATTCCTGAACATGGTTTTTTCACCAGGCACATATCGGTAAGAGAAGTATACGGGCAGGGATTCCTGATCAAGCTCCGGTTTGATCATGCTGCCATCAAGAAGGGGTTTGATCTCGGATGAAAAGAAGAAACCCTCCTCAGTAGAAGTGTAATAAAGGGGTTTGATACCAAATCTGTCTCTGAAAAGAAGTACCTTTTTTCGCTGGGGGTCGAAGATGGCTCCAGAATACATCCCATTAAGGTCATCCAGAAATTCTATTCCCTTTTTCCTGTAAAGGTGCAGGGCTACTTCAATATCACCTCTGGTTGTGAACTCTTCCGAAGAAACTTCTTCTCGAAGTTCAACATAATTATATACCTGTCCGTTACATACGATTGCGCATCCATCTTCGTTTGAAACTACAGGCTGCATACCGGTATCAAGATCGAGTATTGCAAGTCTCACGAAACCCAGCCCGACTAAGGTATCATTACTGGAAAATACCTGTTCTCGAGCATCATCGGGTCCACGATGCCTCTGGAGGGAACCCATTCTTTCAAGTCGGCTGCGAATCTCGCCTGAGAAGAGCTGCCGGGAAATAATGCCGCTGATACCGCACATCTGTCTTTCATACCTCCGTAAGGTCAAACACAAATGGGAATATAATCCCTTGTCAAGTAGTAGGAATAATAAACGAGAACATTATCAGATGATTCTGAGAACCTTGGCTCCTCTGACATTACCCATGCGAAGCTCCAGAAGAGCAAGGTTCGCATCCTCCAGTGGATATTCCTCTATCTCCGGCTGAATCCTCATCTCATCCGCCAGCTCGAGAAATCCGGAAATATCCTGCCTGCTAACGTTGGCCACACTCTTGATCTCCTTCTCCATCCACAGATGCTCAGGATAGTTGATTCGAAGAAGATACTCCCTG
The DNA here is from genome assembly GCA_030592645.1 of Candidatus Fermentibacterota bacterium. Classification (GTDB taxonomy): domain Bacteria; phylum Fermentibacterota; class Fermentibacteria; order Fermentibacterales; family JCC-6; genus Aegiribacteria. The sequence continues at coordinate 6,352 of JAUVIR010000049.1, forward strand.
TCATTGTCCTCCTTGCGGATCGCATTGATAACAAGCCTGCCCTCCGGAGCAAGGTTTCTCAGAGCTTCCACAACAGGCTTCCATACCGGTGTGGTGTCAATGATACTGTGTAGCCTTATTGGAGATTCGGAAGCTGTATCACCTGCCCATGAGGCTCCAAGTTCCATTGCAAATTCCCTTTCCCCGGGGTTCCGTGCAAAAACGAATATTTCCGAATCCGGATATCTGAACTTCACCATTTTAAGAACAAGGTGAGCGGAACCCCCAAAACCCGTAAGACCAAGGCTGTCTCCGTTCTTGATTCCTGATAGCCTGAGTGACCTATAGCCGATGGCACCGGCGCATAGAAGGGGCGCTGCACCAGTGTCACTGAGATAATCGGGAATTGGAAATGAAGAACCTTCGGGAACTGCAATGAACTCAGCATATCCCCCATCGGCATCTCTCCCTGTTGCCTTGAATTCGCTGCACAGGTTCTCGTTCCCTGAAAGGCAGTATCTGCAGACACCGCAGGATGAGTAGAACCACCCGACTCCCACCCTTTCGCCGATCTGCATGGATTTCACGTCATCACCGATCTTCACAATGCGGCCGACGATTTCATGGCCGGGAATCACCGGAAGAATCGGTGGTGCTGTGCGGCCTTCGATCTCATCCAGCTCCGTATGGCAGACTCCGCATGCCAGAACTTCAAGAAGAATATCATTCGGACCAGGTTCTGGAACGGCTGGATGTTCAAGTAAGAGGGGATTGGGATTCTCTCTGATATCACACAACTCGGAAAGAACCATAGCTTTCAAAATGCACCCTCACGTTCAGATATACCCGGCAGGAAAATCACTCAGCGTTATCCTCGGAACCCGGATTCTGCCTGTCCATTATCTTTTTGATCTGCTTCTCTTCCCATTCCCTGCCCAGTAAACGACCTTTGCCAAGAAATACCGACATGGCATGAAAGAGTAAACCTATACCCCAGAAGATGGTGACCCAGTAAAACCAGAGATGTTCAGGGTTGGTGACCAGATTAATTATCACGATTACTACATTAATCATCAGGTAGGTAAGCAGATTCCTGTAGAATGACCTAAGTTCGTTCACACGGTTACGAGCTTCCCTGTATCTTTCATCATGTTCGTTCATCGCATCCCCTTCATTCCATCTGAGAGTTTCCATAAGATCTGATTTCATAGAATATACTTCAACATCCTAATGCAGATGTTCGCTATCGGGATCTGATGCCATGCGCCAGTACCTGCCATAACCGATTCTCATGTTAGGCAATACCGGGTAGTCGTAATCCACATGCTCACCGCCTTCGAAGTAGTCTTCCAAAGGCAGCCGGAAAACGTCATGAGGACGAAGTTCGCTGTATACTAATCTACCATTATCGATCACATAATCTGAACCAGAGGAAGCATAAGGTTCTACGATTTCTCCGAACATATTGTAAACAACTGAATCTGCTACAAGCACGAGGTGGTTTCCATCAATATACCATTCACCTGAGAGTTCACGAAGCCTGGCAGCTCCATTCATCGAACTCTCCCTGAAAATGAACCTTCCTTCTGGAAAAAGGAAAAAACGATCCGAGTATCCCGAGCCCACACACTCACTGCCGTGCCAGAAACCGATGATCTCATCTTCTCCTGGAAGTCCTGCTTCTGCTGATTCCAGCCTATCTTCATAATAGAGTATCAAATCGATATTCCATTGATCGGTTTCGTTAATCAATTCACTGACATCTTCACTTCTCGGTACGTACCATTCGAATTGCTCAAAATGATCGAAATTTATCTCATTTTTGAATAAGAATCCGTACTTCGCAAAAACTGCATTCCTCAAGAGCATTAATTCATGAATATTCATGGATGCAACCTGAAAATCCGAAAGCCTGAAATTCAGATTCTGTATTTCACCCTGATATACAACTTCGTCTCCGGCATAGAGGTTTGCCTGTACTTCAGAGCGAAGTTCGTACATGCGGATTGTCTCTGAATCAAAAGCATACACGCATATGGAAATGAATAGAATTGTGTACAATACTGATATTCTACCTGCCATTGGAATCTCCTCTATCTTTAAGGAAACAAATTATTTGAACTCCGCAGTCAGATCAATATCAGGTTTAACTTTAACAGAATAGATCCCGTTTATCCATTCCCTATTGAACTCCATTAAAGGTACTAATGCTCCTCGAACTGGTTTCTGCGGGAATATCCATGTGTATTTCTTCTCAAGGAATTCCCCGGATATCTCTCCATGGGATTCCGTGTGAAAAGCTATGGTAAATGTTTTCGGCATACCTGTACCGAAGTTAGAGATAAGAGTCGTCCATTTACCTGCAGGACACGGTACTTCTCTTTTTCCAAACAAAGCCATGGTTAGCAATCCCCTCTGATTCAATTAAGCATTCCCTGACAGTGTAATAGATATAATGAAGATATTTAATCGATGACAGCGGAGATTCTTGGGGGCGAATGGAATGCTTCTCGAATAAGTTATAGAATTGCGGAAAATCCACTTTCCCGTTATTTTGCATTTGAAGATATTGGAATTCGCTCTGTTAGCTTCGTTTCTGAAATCGAATACTATGAGTACATCCTTCCGGTGGATTAAGGAATTCCCTGTAATTACTCCCGGATGGAAGTACACGTGGACGAGTTTGGGGTAGTTGCATGGTCACTCGATCCGGTCGACGGTTTTCAGAAACTCTACATCTTCAGATGAGGACGGTAATGGGAGGTTTGATCAGTAATTTCTTCTTCTGACGCATCGAGCTCTTTTTGTTGCTGGTCCTGTTGGATTTGTTCTTTCAATTGCTCAGTTCATTAGGAATCGTGAATGATGGAGAAGCAATATGGAAAACCTGGGGTTGATATTCGATATAAAGCGCTTTTCGATACATGACGGACCTGGAATACGAACCACGGTTTTCTTCAAAGGGTGCCCTCTTTCCTGTGCATGGTGCCACAATCCGGAGAGTATTTCAGCGGAACCTCTCGATGTTTTTCACCCTTCCCTCTGTATTAAGTGCGGTCGGTGTTCCGAAGGGTGTTTCTCGGGAGCTCGGGAGACTGTCGGGCGTTGGATTTCTGCCTCTGAACTGCTTGCCGAGATTGAAAAAGACATACCCTTTTACCTGGAATCCGGAGGGGGTGTTACATTTTCAGGGGGAGAGCCGCTTCTGCAGCATGCATTCCTTCGGGAAATACTCTCGCTGTGTGCTGACAGGGGGATAAGTACTGTTGTTGATACATCGGGATATGCTTCATGGAACAGCTTTGAAAGTATTCTGGAGTTTCCCGATTTGATTCTGTTCGATGTGAAGCATGTTGATCCGGTGAAACACCTTGAGTATACGGAAGTTGATAACCGACTGATTCTTTCAAATCTGTCGAAGCTTATTTCTTCAGGATGTAATGTTATTGTAAGGGTACTGGTGGCAAAGGGATTTAATGATGACCGAAAGTCTTTGGATGATATAGCTTCCTTTCTTGAGAGGTTAAAGAAATTGAAAGGGGTTGAACCGGTGAAATGCCACGCGTATGCTTCAGTTAAGTACAGTGATCTGGGGCTTGATCTCGGTGATTTTGTGCCTTCGGAGAAGTCGATGGATCTTTTCAAGGATATTCTTTCTGCAAAGGGACTGGAAGGTGGAAAATCGTGACTGATAGGGTGCGTCGGTTAAGGGCTGAAAGCCTTTCGGAGGTACCTAGGATTTCAGCGGAGAGGGCATCGCTTTTAACAGACTTTTACCTTTCAGATACTTGTTCCAAATTGCCTGTTCCCGAGCAGAGAGCAATGGCGTTCAGCTACATACTTGAGAACAAAACTGTGTACATCGGCGCTGGAGAGCTGATAGCGGGGGAGAAGGGCCCGGCTCCCAAGGCTGTTCCAACCTATCCAGAACTCTGCTGCCATTCACTTGAGGACCTTCGAATTCTTGATTCCAGGGAGAAGATTCCCTACCGGGTTCCGCCGGAGGTTTTCAGGATTTATGCTGAGAAGATCATTCCCTTCTGGCAGGGCAGGACAATGCGCGAGGAGATACTGTCATCCATGACCTCTTCCTGGCTGGATGCTTATAACGCCGGTGTGTTTACCGAGTTCATGGAGCAGAGGTCACCAGGGCATACGGTGCTGGATGACAAGATTTACAATCGTGGTTTCGCTGATTTCATTACTCAGGCTGAGAGCCGCCTTGGTTTGGAGTGCGACCAGCAGAAACAGGCGGAACTTCGGGCGATGATAATCTCCATGAAAGCCGTTATCCGCTTCGCCGAGAGGCACGGGGAAAAGGCTCTGGTGCTGGCGGAGGCTGAAACCGATAAAGTTCGTGCCAGTGAGCTTCGGAGGATAGCCTCGACCTGTTTCCACGTTCCCCGGAATGCTCCCCGCACATTTACTGAAGCTTTGCAGTACTACTGGTTCGTACACCTGGGGATTACACTGGAGCTGAACCCCTGGGACTCATTCTGCCCGGGGAAGCTGGACCAGCATCTTTTTCCTTTCTTCTCCGCGGAGACTGATGCCGGGACACTTACCCGTGATTCTGCCCGGGAGCTGCTTGAGTGCTTCTGGATTAAGTTCAACAACCAGCCTGCACCGCCTAAGGTTGGTGTTACAGCCGCTGAAAGCAGCACCTACACAGATTTCACTCAGATCAATCTCGGTGGAATAACCCCGGACGGTTTAGACGGGGTGAATGAGGTTACTTTCCTGCTGCTTGATGTAATAGAGGAGATGAGGCTGCTGCAGCCAAGTTCATCGATTCAGGTAAGCGCGCTTAACCCGGATTCATTTATTCTTCGGGCTGTGGAGATTATCAGAACGGGTTTCGGGCAACCGTCGGTGTTCAATACTGAAATGGTTATTGCGGAGATGTTGCGGCAGGGGAAGACCCTTGCTGACGCAAGGATGGGGGGCACCAGCGGCTGTGTGGAAACCGGGGTGTTCGGCAGGGAGAACTACTGCCTCACAGGTTACTTCAACCTGACCAAGGTCCTTGAGATTACACTTTACCGAGGTTTCGACAGGCGCACTGGAAAACAGCTGGGGCCATCAACTGAAGGCTTCAACTCCTATGATGAACTTTTCGGTGGATTTGCATCACAGCTTCAACATTTCACCGAGGTGAAGATAGAAGGCAACAGGAAAATTGAGGAGCTGTACAGCAGACATATGCCTGCGCCTTTTCTTTCCTGCATGATAGACGACTGCATTGATAAGGGGCTGGACTACCACAGCGGAGGTGCCCGTTATAACACGGCATACATACAGGGAGTGGGGCTTGGTACCATCACGGATTCTCTCAGTTCACTGAAAACCCACGTGTTCGATGAAAAGTTTCTTTCCATGGATGAGATGCTTCTTGTTCTAAAGAGCGACTTTCAGGGAGAGGAAAGAACCAGGCAGCTTTTCCTTAACCGCACGCCCAGGTACGGAAACGATGATGAAGCTGCCGACTCGATAATGAAAAGTGTCTTCATGACCTTTTTCAATGCGGTGGACGGGATTCCTAACACAAGAGGTGGGTGTTACAGGATAAACATGCTTCCCACAACCTGCCATGTTTACTTCGGTTCTGTCACAGGGGCTACACCGGACGGGAGGCATGCAGGCAAGCCTTTGTCCGAGGGAATCAGTCCAGTGCAGGGGGCAGACAGGAAGGGGCCGACTGCCGTGCTCTGCTCGGCTGCCAAGCTTGACCATTCTCTTACCGGGGGAACACTGCTGAACCAGAGGTTCACTCCGGAAATCCTATCTTCCGATGAGGGCATGTCGAAACTTGTTCACCTGATCAAAGCGTATTTCAGAATGGGCGGTCACCATATTCAGTTCAATGTGGTTGACTCGGAAACATTGGAGAGAGCAAGGAAGTACCCGGAGGAATTCCGCGACCTTATTGTGCGGGTGGCCGGGTACAGTGACTACTTCTGCGACCTTAGCTCGGCCCTGCAGTCGGAGATAATCTCTCGAACTGCCCATGGAGAACTGTGAGAACTTGTTCTTGAGATTGTAACGAACACTCACTCCCTCGAAGACCACACTTGTTAAAATAGCAAGTTGCTTCGAAGGATCACCGCTACCTATGTGCCGGTTTCAGAACTTCCCGGTAAGGGATCGATCTTCTAACAGGAAACACCCTTTTAGCGACAAGGTGGTACCCCAGACGGGATTCGAACTTTTTAGACGATTGAACCACTGATATGCACACAAGGTTCTGCGATATCCTTGATTAGGATAAAGAATACAGCTGCTGGAGTCGCTCGATGGGCATAAAAAAATGGTGCCCCCGACACGACTTGAACGTGTGGCCTACGGTTTAGGAAACCGCCGCTCTATCCAACTGAGCTACGGGGGCACCGGAAAGGCAATTATGCAATTTCATCGGAAATTAGTCAAACTCATGATGTCCGATCAGATGAGATTCACCGAATCCCCATCCGCGTAAAGCATACCTTCTGAGGTGGGAACCAGTTTTGATTCGGACAGGATGACTCTATTGTTATTAATCATGGTTTTCAAATAATCTTTGTTAATACGGATCCCGGTTTCAATTTCAATTTCCTTAAGGTCAACACCTGCGCTGCAGCGGAGACCAAGCATCACCATTTCAAGGGCTGCCTGCTCCTTTGAAATTATTTCGCTGTCAGCTGTTGGTGATTGTCCATCTCTGATCCGTTCGAGATATAATTCAAGAAAAGAGACATTCCAGCTTCTGGTAACTTTTCCATCGAAACTGTGCGCCGAGGGACCAAGTCCGATATATGGAGTTCTATCCCAATATGAGCTGTTATGCTTGGAAATATAGCTTTTGCAGTGGGCGAAATTTGATATTTCGTAATGGAGATATCCGCGTCGAGTGAGTATCTCATCCGAAGCGAAGTACATATCCCGACAGGCTTCCTCGTCAGGTTTAGTAAGTACACCATCATTTATCGATTTGAATATCGGCGTTCCTTCAATTATCGAAAGATCGTAGCAGGATACATGCTCCGGACCAAGCTCTTCAATACGCTCCAGATCTTTCAGCCAGTTTTTCAATGTCTGCCCTGGAACACCGTACATGAGATCAAGTGAGATGTTTAGAAATCCTGCTTTCCTGGCACTCCGGTAAGTTTCTTCTGCCTGATACGAAGTATGTATTCTTCCAAGTGTTTGAAGCAAGGTATCATTAAAGGATTGTACTCCAATACTCAATCTATTGAAGCCTGCCTGCCTCAGTGCGAAGAGCTCCCTTTCCGTAACAGCACCGGGATTGGTTTCGATGGTAAACTCATCCGCGGGTGATATGTCCGCTATCTCACCTGCTTGTGCAAGAAATCCCTTCCAGAATACAGGTGGAAGAAGCGTGGGGGTACCGCCTCCAGCATATATGGTTTTTATTACTCTACCCTTCACTCTTGTTCTGAGTTCGGCCAGAAGAGCATTACCGAAACGCCTGCGAATATTCTCATCTGCACATACAGAATAGAATGAGCAGTAACTGCATTTTCTGATGCAGAAAGGAATATGAACGTACAACCCTGAAGGTCTGTCTTTCAGAATATCCAGCGCGGGTCCTCGAATCGCTGAAGTTCGATAAGATATCCGTTGGGATCTCTGAAAAAACAATGGTAAATTTTATAATCGGGGTTAAATACCGGTTCCTTCTCGAAACTAACACCTCTGCTTCTCAATTTATTGAACCAGCCGTCTACATCTTCTGTGACCAGAGTGAATATCACCCCATCCGGAGTTCCTGTTTCCACTCTTTCGCAGAAACCCAGGAAAGACTGCCCGGCAGTCCTATATATCCTGCATCCGCCCTGCTCCAGAACAGGCTGCAGGTTAAGCTTCTCCTCATAGAACTCTGCAGTTACCTTGAGATTCCTCGTATAAAGAAAAGTAATCTGGGAATCGAATTCAGTTTTCATTTTCCTCTCCATCATCGGGGATTACGACATTCAAGCGTTCAAGGAGTTTCATCAGAGGTTCGTAATGGCTTCCTTTCCAGTAGATCTTACCGCAATCAGTGCAGGTCCGGAATTCATTGTAATACTTTTTCGTCAACGGTTCAAGTCGATGCAGGATAGTTTCCTTGCTTACAGGTTCAAGCAATGCCCCACAATCAAGACATCTCTTAAATGGTTCAACAGAATTCATCAGATCAAGCCGCTGAAGTATTTCAGCTGCCTGCTCTTCAGGATCCTGGCTGTGCAGCCAGCATCCGTGAGTTACCATATTCCGCTTCAGAAGCATCGTATCCCTGGTCAGGAGTATTCTGTTCTCCTCTGCAGATATCCGAGCAAGATCTTCATCTGGTATATCCCCTGGAAACTTCGCATCAAATCCTAGAAGCCGAAGTATCAGTGCAAGCTTGCCAAGGTGAACATCAAGTATGAAACGTGTTTTCCGCAGTGGTTTCGGTCGCAGAGCTATCAGGGGAGTTACATCAATGCTCTCGAACACAGGGTATACACTTATACTGTCTCCCGCGGTGACAATTGCATCCAGAGCAACTGAGCTGCCGTTAACGAGAATCAGCTCAATCTCCGTATGTGGAATACCCGCCGATTCTATAAGGTGTTTAAGAGAGTTGCCCCCAGTCAGCGGATAGCTGAAACTCCTGAATCTCCAGCGCTTCGGCAGAAAATCATTCAGTTCAGCGTAAACACGAATAGTTACGTTTCCCACTGACGAAACATTTTCATTCATCAAGTCTCCGGAGTTCAGTCCTCGCGACGGAGAACTGCAAGGAAGGCTTTCTGGGGAATGGCAACGCTGCCCACCATTTTCATCCGCTTTTTGCCGGCCTTCTGTTTTTCAAGGAGCTTTCTTTTACGGGTAATATCTCCACCGTAACACTTGGCTGTAACATCCTTTCGGAGAGCTGTAATGGTTTCCCTGGATATAATCTGCCCACCGATAGCTCCCTGGATGGGTATTTTGAACTGTTGCCTTGGTATCTCATTCTTCAGGTTCTTACATGCTGTTACCGCCCAAGGGCGCGCTCTGTCACGATGTACAAGCATGGAAAGAGCTTCAACTTTCTCATGGTTTACAAGTATATCAACCTTCACCAGGTCTCCAGGTCTGTAATCCGTTATTTCGTAATCGAAAGAACCGTAACCCTGGGTCACTGATTTAAGTTTGTCGTAGAAATCATAAACTACCTCACCCAGCGGCAGGTCAGCGGTTATCTCGACCCTTTTCTTACCCACATAGAGATTTTTATAGTTGTCTCCCCTTCTGTCCAGGATCAATCTGGTGACAGGTCCTATATATCTATCGGGCATGATTATGGAAGCCTTGATATAAGGTTCTTCGGTTATCTGTATTTTCACAGGATCGGGATAATTAACAGGATTATCGATGCTGACGATACTGCCATCGGTGAGTGTTATCCTGTACCTCACCGTTGGGGCTGTCAGAACAAGTGAAAGGTCGAATTCCCTCTCAAGCCTTTCCTGCACGACCTCAAGGTGCAGAAGTCCCAGGAATCCACACCTGAATCCAAAACCAAGACCGGGGGATGACACTTTCTCGTATGTAAGAGATGCATCGTTCAGCTTAAGCCTTTCCATGGCGGCTGAAAGGTCCTCATAGTCTTCGGAGGATACCGGATAAATGGAGGAGAACACAACCGGTTTCACCTCTTCGTATCCTTCCAGGGGAGTTCCGGCAGGATTCTCAGCAGATATCACAGTATCACCGGACTTAACGTCCTCTACCGCTTTAATGCCGGCAATAACGTATCCAACTTCTCCGGCAATAAGCTCGAGGCACGGTTCCCGCTTAATCCCGAAGTGACCGAGTTCTTCAACTTTGTATTCTTTTTCCGCAGCCATCATAAGTATGCTTTCGCCCTTTTTGATGGAACCCTCTTCTACTCTAAAATATACGATTACTCCCCTGTAAGGATCGTAGATGCTGTCGAATATTCTCGCTCTCAAAGGCAGATCATCCCTGCTGTCAGGTGGAGGTATCTTTTCAACGATGGCTTCAAGAAGATCCTCGATCCCCTCTCCCGTCTTTGCGGATACACAGACCGAATCATCAACATTCAGGCCGAGTTCCCCTTCGATCTCGCCCATTGTTTCGAGAATATTCGCGGACAGAAGATCTATTTTATTGATAACAGGTATTATGGTAAGGTTCTGATCCATGGCTTTATACAGGTTAGCAACCGTCTGGGCTTCAACTCCCTGGGCAGCATCTATCACGAGAAGTGCACCCTCACAGGAAGCCAGGGCTCTGGACACTTCGTAGGCGAAATCGACATGTCCGGGTGTATCAATAAGGTTGAGCTCATATTCATCACCGTCATTCGATGTGTATTTCATCGTAACAGCAGTACTCTTTATCGTAATCCCGCGCTCCCGCTCGATATCCATAGTATCAAGCATGAGATCGTGAAAATCCCTGGCGGATACTGTGCCGGTTGCCTGCAGCAGTCTGTCCGCGAGCGTAGATTTGCCATGATCGATATGTGCGATGATACAGAAATTTCTAATGTGTCGGCGCAAATCTCCTCCTTCGACGTAAATGCTAATATGATTGGGGAGACTGATGATTCCAAAAGGAGGAAAACAATTGGATTTCAAACCGAACGAATACCAACTGATAAATGACTGTGAAATAGGCAAGGGAACCAGAATCTGGAATTTTGTCAACCTTTACGGATGCACAATAGGCAGCGACTGCATGGTGGGATGCTTTACTGAAATACAGAAGGGTGTTGTAATCGGGGACAGAACCAGAGTTCAGAGCCATAGCTTCGTTTGTGAAATGGTTGAGATAGGAAGTGATTGTTTCATAGCCCATGGTGTAATGTTCATAAACGATGTCTATCCTCCTCAGCCGGATCCCGAAGACTGGAGAGGTACGATAATCGAGGACGGGGTAAGTATCGGATCCAACGCAACAATACTACCTGTTAAAATAGGTGAAGGAGCCATTGTAGGCGCAGGCGCAGTCGTTACAAAGGATGTACCACCGGGAGCTGTTGTAGCAGGTAATCCCGCTAGAATTCTCCGCTATAGAGATTAGTCTTTAAAAAGGAGATCCAGAGGGCTTTGAACTGCCTGTCTGAACTCCTTCATCATGTCTTGATATCCCAGATTTCCTAACAGCTTCTCTCATGGCTTTCTGAATCCCACTCCGGTGTATATGATGCCTTCGGATCTCGCCTGTTGCAGTATCTACTGAAGCATTTTGTGCGGGAAACAAGTATTGCCACCCCCATTCCAGGCCTGCATTTGGATATTTTCTTTCCAGAGCTGTGGGAAGTGAAACGGGAATGACTGAATGTTCAAATCGCTCCCGTGATTGTTCAAGCTGATTCTGTAAATCAGATATAATAACGGAGCTTAGAATGGTAATTCTATCCTTATTACCTTTACCACTCCTGACAGTTATTGATGTGTTTTCCAGATTGATATCTTGAACACGCAGGCGTAGAGCTTCCGATAACCTCAAGCCACTTGAATAAATCAATCGAATAACCAGACCGGCTACCCCCTTTGTCTGCTCAAGAACCTGTCTAACTTCCTCCATTGTCAAAACAACTGGAAGCCTTAATGGTTTCCTGGCTCTCACAGCATCGATATTATCAGGTTCCCTGAGCCAGACATTCCTGAAAAGATACAAAACAGCATTAAAAGCCTGATTCTGCGTTGAAGATAACACTCTGCGATTAAGAGCAAGGTAACTCAGAAATGCTTTGAAAGCAGAATCGGAATTGGTAATAATCTCATTACTCTCACAGTACGTTAAATATCTGGAGCACCATTGCATATAGGATTTCTGAGTGCTTCGTGCATAATGTCGCACTTTCAAACTATCTCTCATTATTCGTAGTGATTCTGGCGAATTTTCTTCAATCTCAGCAGACTCTTCAGGATACATACCTCTATATATTTTAACAGAATCAAGAGCTTGCCTTATCTGCCAATCCTCTCGACCTTCTCTGGACAGAATATCAGCAAACACAGCATCATCTGGATTGCGCAGGACTAGAAAGTGTTTCACCCGACCTGTCATGTATGGTATATGATTTTCCTGTACCATGTTAAGAGTCGATAGTCTGTCTTTGTATTCACTCAAATCGTACTTCATGATTATTGAACTTCCCTGATATGTGGACTCTACATACCCACGGATTTCACTTTCATTAGTGTACATGTGTTCACTTCTTCTGTCAAGCTCATAGATTCTGATAACCATTGACAGTATAGTACCTGAATTAATAGTGTTAGATAAGCAACAATTTGAAAAGAAATGAAGATTCTACATAATCATTGTTAGCTGGATACCAAGGGACGCAAAATAGAAAGGAGAACAATGAGAGACGACAAGGAAGTACTAGATTATTTATGGGATAACTGGGACTCACAAGAGCTTACCATAGATCAACTTATTGCATTTGTAAAAGAGGAATTATCTGAAGATACGTTATCAGAGATATGGCATTTAGTTAGCTTAAAATCAATGGAGAATACTGCCTTCTATGCAAAAAAAGCAATAGAAAAAGGCAGTGAACTTTCATTCGTACATGACAACCTACTATTTGGTTTTGGATTTGGTAATAATGATTTTAAGAAAAGAGATCTGAATGCACTAGTTACCTACTACAGAAATCACGTTGAAAGTAAACCTAACTCATTAATATCAATGCGTTGTCTTATAGAAATTCTTACTGAGAATCGACGCTATATAGAAGCCATAAATACATTAATAGAAGCAAAAACAGCATTCCCTCAGAAAAGGGAGATGTGGGAAGTTTATGAAACGTGGATACAATGGTGTGATGGTGAGAAGGATGAAGCTAGAGCAAGATGGGAATATCTATCAAATCACAATCTTGATGACTACTTGATTCAATTGATGATTGCAGATAACTATGCGAAAGCAAGCGAATATGACCCTGCTCTTGAAAAATATGAAAGAGCATTTAAAGCACAACACGAAAAGAGAAAAATCGATTCATTGATTTGTCAGGTTCAAATTTATGACATATTGGGTAGAACTGATAAAGCCTTGGTGTCAGTGAAACGAATACAAGAAGTATTTCTGAAAGACTATGGAATTGAAAAAGGACCCGAAGTGAATGTATGGAAAGAAAAGGAAAAAATACTACTGAAAAGCTTAGAAGAAAGTAACAGCTAACACTTATGAGGCCACCCTTTGTCAAGGTGTAAAGCCACTCCATGACAGTTGATCTTCCTGCTTCTCTTTTCGTCTTGTATTCAATTCAGCATCCTGTCTTAGTTTCAATACTTGGCTCTGCACC
>JAUVIR010000013.1 GCA_030592645.1 Candidatus Fermentibacterota bacterium
GCGACTATTACAGGTGCAGTTGTTCCCAGCTCAGTACAGGGCATCTGACAGTACTTTAAGCACAGTAATGTCATTCAGTGTTTCAGTTTCCTTTGACAGTGCCTCTGCTGTCTGGAGCAGCACAGGGCTGGGTCCATTCCAGAGGATGGTTGATGGATCTTCAATTGTTGGTTACCATCCGGTCCTTCAGACGCAGGCTCCTTATCCAGAATACTTCGGAGAAGTTGATCCACAAACAGGTCCGATCCGTATGCCTGACTATGTGATCATCTGCGCTTCGGGATTGTACGACCAGTGCGATGGCGCGATAGATTCACTTGCTGAGCACAGGGTCAGCCTTAATTATTTCGATGTGGCACTTGTTACCACTGATGCGATTCTGGAGGATTTTCGTGAAGAAGAAACGGATACAGTGCTAACGGAGGAGATCATCAGAGACTTCACCGAGCACATGTGGACAAGCTGGGCTCAGGCTGGCACCAAGACGCCGGGATATCTCCTTCTGATCGGAGATCATGAGGAGCCGGCATACTACAACGAAGACTGGTTCCTTCCCACCCATGAGTACCACTGGGTGGGGGATTCAACCCCTGAGGGATATGGCATGGTCGGCAATGACGAGTGGTATGTTTATTTCAACGATGATCGGGATATAAACAACGACTTCCCGGATATGATGGTCGGCAGATTATCTGTTAAGAATGGAGGGTGGACTGATACCTTAAGTGTTATGATACAGAATCTCATCGATCTGGAAGATCCCGCCCAGCAATCAATTCCTCCCGATTACCGAAGAAGAATTCTCAGGCTTGCCGGCACTGGAGATGACGATAGCACGGGCCACCAGACACCAGAAGACTGGGCTCCCCAGTATGAATGGACGGACGACTTCTCCGACTGGGTGGATTACGACTACACAACCTACTACTGCGGAGATGGGAGAAATTTTACGTATCAGGACGAGAGCTGGATGTCCAGCCATGAATGGCGTGACACTTGCCTGGCTGAATTCGGAAGGGGAGCAGGAGTCGCGTTCTACAGCAACCACGGCGACTTCCACATGTTTAGCGCCGGTCTTGAGTGGCTCCATATTTACATACCTCAAGATACGCTCACTAGAGGTGCTCGGGACAGTACTTTCAACAACTACCAGATCGAGGAGAACCTGACTGCTGCTCAAAACTATGCTCCGCCTTTTGTGCTGCTCCTGTGTTGCGGCTCCGGCACATTCAATCACACGCTTGACAATCATGAGAATCGTCCGATCGGCGATCGGATGTTTTGTTACTTTGATAATGCGACTTCCCAGATTGCGGCATATGATTTCGGTACCGACTGCATCGCCGAGAAGCTTCAGAAGCATACAGATGTTCCTGTGGCCGGAGTATTCTGCGGATCCCTCTCCTCGCACATACCCTCATATGAATGTTATGGCAAGGGTATCCTGGAAGCCATCTACGTTAGAGGCCTTGGAAGGCTTGGAGACGCTGTCAATTCAGCAAGACTGGAGTATGAGTCATATTTCACTTCATCTTCAGGAGACGCCAAAAGAACGCTGGGCCAGTTCAATCTTCTTGGAGATCCTGCACTGGACATCAGCGACAGGATCAAATACCCGAACGACTGTGACCTGGTGATCCATGAAAGTGACATAACTGTTTCGGGTTATCCTCTGGAGACTTCAACAGGGACCGAACTGGCGATGAGCTTCACCGTCCGCAACAACGGGGCACAGGATTCCGATGAATTCGATGCAAAAATCACCTTCAGCTATGCTAATTATTCCTCAATCGATTACGTTAGCTGTGATGAGCTTGCAGCCGGGGCGGAAGCGGAGTACCGGTATACATGGGATTGTGCAAGGTGGTTCAATCCCCCGATGAGGATCACTGTAAAAGTTGAAGCCGATTCCCTGGAGGAATGCGATGACTCCTGGTGGGGGAACAACACCGCCTCAACGAATGTTCAGCTTAATGATACTTATCCAACAGAGAGCGGATGGCCAATATCTGTCAAAGGTATTGTCAGCACCACCCCGTTACTTCTTAATCTGGATGAGGATGCTGATCTTGAGATCGTTGTACTCACCGGAACATCGTTGACTGCGTTCGAGCCCGATGGAACGATTATCTGTGAGGAGATCACGGCACAGGAATTCACCTTCGGGCAACACCCTATGGCAGCAGATCTTGATCAGGATGGTGAAATTGAAATACTGGTGAAATACGATGATGGGATCAGAGTAATCAGTTCTGACGGCACGATTCTTGGCAACCTGACTCACTCATGCGATGTTTTCGCTGTAGGTAACATGCATCTGAGAGTCGGTCTTGAACTCTGCATTGGAAGCACTGACAGTCTCTACCTTTTTTATTGGGACACATATGAGGAAGAATTTGTTGATATTACATCCAAAGATTTTGACTATTCAGAAAATAGGGTTGGAAACTCACTCGTCTGCTCTGATCTCACAGGTGATTCTTACGAGGATGTGGCCTATTGCATCGGTAGTATGAGTGGGGCATCGAATCCTGTCCCAAGAACGCTTGTTGTATACGATTGGGAATCCGATTCAATTCCTTACACGAAGACATGGGATGTATTTCCCTATACTTCATATCTTGCAGCAGGAGAGCTGGCAGGTACTAAGATGGTTGGTTACTCCTTTGGAAGTTACGATTATCTGTCAGACGATCCTGCTATGCTTGTGGAACCCGATGGTATTACTCAGGAGTTTCTTTGTGATAGTGGATCGGTGGATGCCGGCAATCTGAGATGCGGTGTCTTTGCTGATTGGACTGCTGTCGAGGGTGCCGACACCTTTGTGCTTCCCTCCGAGGTGGAATGCCTGGCATGGAATTATGAAGGAGAAATGCTATTAGACTGGCCCACGGATGTGTACTCCGGTTCAGAACTCAACTCCTCCATAAGCCCCACAGCCCTCGGCGATCTGGATGGTGATGGAGAAGCTGATGTTCTCTTCAGTACAAAACTGTCAGGTGTTTATACGCTGCTTGCGTACGATTCGGATGGAGATCCTCTTGACAATCTGGACTTTCCAATAACCCTTCCGGATGGTGTGGAAGCCCTGGGCGGATTCAGTATCGCCGATATTGATCGGGATGGTAATATAGAGATTGTCTTCGGTACTACAGATGGTCTCCTTCATTGCTGGGAATTTGGGACATGCTCAACCGGTTATGCCCCCTGGATTCAGTTCCAGCATGACCATGGAAGAACAGGTGTACTTGAATGATCGGATTTTGCGTTCTGCTTCTGACCTGCATTGGAGTAACACCCGGACCAGGATGGAACAACCCGATTCTGGTTACAGATTCTGCGAACACGATTAGACGTGTCCAGTACATCAACAGAGATTCTCAAGGCAGGTTTCATCTGGTGTGGGCAGGATTCAATGACGAGAGCAGGATAGCTTACAAGATGTTTCTACTGGATGGTACTACTGTGTATCCGGAAACAATGATCTCAAGGGATACACAAAGTTATTATCTATCTGTAGTAGCAATGGGAGACAGTCTCCTTGTATTCTGGAGGGAATCCAGCCCTATTTACTACGCCATCAGGAGCCTTGAGGATGGCAGCGAGATAACCCCTGCAACATATCTCTTCAGCACCTCAACCAACTACCCTTACATCAGAGCCTGTCCTGACAGTCTCGGCAGGCTTCATGTCCTTTACAATATTGGATATGATGTGTATTACGCTGTATGGATACCTGCACCAGGATCGGGTTTCATAACTGATTACGAGTGGAAAGTAGAGGGCGCCCATGCAGGCGGAGTTCTACTTGTAGATGGGAACAGTGTTCACCTTGTTGTGCAGGATCCTGTTTATCACGATTATTCATACCTGCAGTACGATCTGGAAGGCAATACAGTTATCCCATTAACTGACTTTACTGAAGGAGACCTTAACTGTAGCCGCTATCCAGAGTTGAACCTGGATTCGCAAGGGAATCTTATGGTTGTCGAAGATGTATCAGACAGGTATGTCCTCTGGAAACTCGATAAGTTCACCGGTGCGACACTTGTAGATGAAAAGGTAATTGTTTCTGATTCCCCCCCCGAGATGCATGTCAGCGGTTCCTTCATTCTTCGTCTTCTACCCGGAAGGGACGAATACTACCTCTGCTGGACAGATGGGTATTGGGAGCATAAGATTTTCAACCTGCTTATGGACGGTGACGGGAATGTACTTGTCGACTGGAGTATCGCATACGATTACAGCGATGAAGATCCGGAAGACCTTGGTTTCATCGATGGCATCGTTGATGACGCAGGTAATCTTTACATAGTCTATGCCCAGGTTGAGACAGAACCGCAAATTGACTACTTCCCCACCTTCGGCTGGTTCAATCATGATTCTCTGGGTTTAGAGGGTGAGGCTTACATCGAACCACCGGGAGTATCGCTCAGGGCTTCGCATAACCCCTCCTGTGGTAGTATTCAGTTTTTCCTTGACGGTGCTGATTCCATGGAACTCAGGATCTTTGACATAACCGGCAGGATGGTTGCCGGTGTGTCCATGTCCGATGGAAACGGGTTCTGGAGCGGTACCGGTTCTTCTGGAGAAAGACTACCTTCGGGTGTTTACACCGTTGTGGGAGATCAAGGAGTTTCCCTGCGCATTACTCTCCTCGGGGAGTGATATTGTATTATCAGGAAAGAAGACTACGTTCAGGAGTACTGGAACATCATCTCCGGCGTGGAATCCTATAATGAGATGTTCAGGCGTCTTTCAACCTGATATCATCCCGGATGGAAATGATATCATGCGTAGGCTTTTCTTCGACAGCCCTGTCGAGTATCTGAATGAGTTCTTCCCTTAAAACTGCCGGTAAGAGTTCTTCAGGTAAATCATCCCCGGAGACCTGAACCATCTCCCAGAGATCAAGTACAGGAAGAACAATGCTGACAGGATCTGAAGCCCCGGAAATGATCTCCTGAACAATCCTTATACACTTCAGCTTTTCTTCCGGTTTTTCCGAGTTTTCAAAATGAATTCTCTGCAGGAGGGAATCGTTCTCCGGCATAGCTTCGGATTTTTCCTGTTTCTCTATCAGAGAATTGGATTCTCCGGCGGCAGCTTCCGCTTCCTGAAACCTTCCGAGGTGGAAAAGAGTTCGTGCTCTGTCGGCCTGAAAGTAGTAGATGTAGTGGACATAATCCAGTTCCTGGAAGATCGGTATTGCCTGATCGAAAGCATTCAGAGCACGTTCGAGTTCACCCTGTCTCATAAGAGCAACCGCCATGTAGCCAAGTGCTTCCGCCTCACCGTAACGAATACCTATATCACGGGAGGTCTCATAATATTCCCGAAGCATCTCTACAGCTCCGGAGTAGTCTCCCTTGTCAGTTTTGAGTATTGCAAGGCCGCATGAGTGGTAGGATATGTAGTACCTGTCACCGATTTCCCGCGCTATATCCAGTGCTTTCTGGTAAGTCATCGCTGCTTCTTCAAACTGATTCTTATTGTGAAATACATCCGCAAGATTTCCAAGGCTGACAGAATGCAGTCTTTTGTCCTTGTGCTGCTTCGCTATTTCAATAGCTTTTTCGAGAATCTGCTGTTTCTCGGCAGGATCGACTGCTGTGGATGCCATATTATTGTACACCTTGGCGCTGCTTTCGCTATCATCCTTCATCTCTTCATAAATTCTCAACTGCTTCTCAAACAATGTTCTGGCTTCAGTTACGTGACCTGTCATGAACTTGATTGCGGCAAGATACCCGGTGGATTCGTATATCCCCTTCAGATATCCAAGCTCGTTATGGATTTCGAGTGCTTTCTCGTTTACCTCAAGGGCAGTCTTCATATCTCCAAGACGGGAGGCAAGCCAGGCGCGCATACCCATTGCTTCCGCGTATCTTTTTCTATCTCCTGCCGCGAGGGCCAGTTCTTCTGTTCTTTCGGCCAGTTCCACAGCTTCCCTGCATCTTGCGAATATTCCAAGGATCTTGATTTCCCTGATCATTATTCCGATCAGCTGATCTGTCCTGTCCGGCTGAAGTTCGAGAAGCTCCCGCAACCTTACTATGCACTTGTATGCAAGTTTTACATCGCCACTTGCTGAAGCGGCCCCAAGCACTTTATCAAGATAGAAACATGCTGTCTCGCTGTCTTTAGCCCTGTCCCAATGGTATGCGAGATCAGGAAAAAACGTTTCATCACCAGGATAAATATTCTCAATTGCACAGGCTGCAATATTGTGAAGTTTTACCAGCTCACTTTCCAGCTGCATGCTGTATACTGTTTCCCTGAGAAGACCATGATGAAAGATGTACACGATCTCTGAAACAGATGACCAGAGCTTCTCCTCCGCACCGTTGCTAAGCAGCGGCGCAATCTCCCTGCCTGTAAGCATGGCAGAGAGAACCCTTGCATTGAACTCAAACCCTAGAACCGAAGCTGTTCTCACAACTTTTTTCAGATCGCCTGACAGACGGTCAATACGTGCCATAAGAAGGTCGACGATGCCGCCTGGAATCATATCCGGAGACGCTGAGAGGGTAATGATGCCGTTCTTATTCTTAATGGAATCTGACTCGGCAAGGTAAACGGCGTACTGGCGAAGGTAGAACGGATTCATACGGGAGTGTGCGGCAAGGAATATTTCCAGTTCGGGTCCGGGCATCCCTCCGAGTATATCCTTTACAAGTTCTGGAAGTGTATGTTGTTTCAATGGTTCGAGGTCAATAATAAAAGAGTCCTTTTCAGAGGGGATATCTATTCTCGAGCCATCGTCATGTGTTCTGGCAGCAAGAGCAATAACAACAGGAGTATCCTCCAGATTTCTGGCCATACTCCTGACAAGAGATTCGGAGCTGTCATCAAGCCACTGAATGTCGTCTATAACGAGGAAAAGCGGCTGCGGATGAGCAAGACACAGAAAGAAATCACGCAGGGCTGTAATCGTGTTTTCCTGCTTTCCTTCCGGTCCGACCTGATGGTATAGAGAGCCGGGCATATCAATTCCCATAAGAGCAGCAAGAAACGATGCTGTTCTTTCAAGCTCCCGGACTCTGTCCGGATACTGATCTTTCAGTCTCGTACAGAAGGTGTTGAATATTCTGTTGAACGCAGCAAGCTTGTCCTGCTCCGACGCGCCCCTCTTCTGTTGGAAATAGTCTCTCAGATATGTGACAAATGGTCCGAAGCTCCGCCTTATTATGTCATCGCATCTCAAATGGATCCTTCGGAATCCCTGAGTTTCCAGAATAGTGCCGGCCTCCCATAGAAGATGGGACTTGCCGGTTCCTGCTGCAGCTGAAACAAGAAACAGACAACCAGCGGAATCATCTGCTGTCTGCCGGGCAAGATCGGTAATCTTCCGCAGCTCTTCGTCTCTTCCAAGAAGCTTACCCTCGTAAGGATGGCCACCGGATTCTGCAGTGTTGCCATCAAGCCTGAAGATGTTTACTTCATCCGCTATACCCTTGACTCTGACTGAGATTGGTGTGCCTGATCCCGGAGTATTGATAGCAACCCTGTCGCTTGCATAAATCCCGGGATTCCTTTCGAATCTCATTATCCGGGCGGCTATATTCACCTGACTTCCAAGAACCGTATAGGTTCCCATCTGCCTGAACCCCAGAAAACCGGCATACACGGTTCCCGAAGAAATAGCAGTTCTAACGGGAAATGGAGCGGAGCTGTGTATCTGGCGGGCGAAAGTCAGGGCTCGTTCCTGGTCGTTCTCGTGAGCTTCCGGAGCTCCAAACAGGATCAGAAAATAGAATCCTTTCGAATCGTAGTGAACTCCGCCCCAAAACCCTCCTGTCTCTATTGAATGCTGTATAACATCCGGAGCCATTGAACGGATCAGCTTCTGATCATCTTCATAATCATCTGCTGGAGTCAGGAATACGGAGAATACTCTCCTGAATTCTCCATAGGGTTCTGAGTTGAGTAATTTCTCGGGGAAGAAACTGGTTTCGAGAATTCTATCCGGAGCTCGCCCCCCCATTCTATCAATAGGAATGGTTTCCAGTGCAGGCGTACTTTCCCTGCACACAGAAAACCCTCCCTGTTCAGAATCTGCAAGAGCTTTAAAAGCCCTTCTGAACGCACCTCCAGAGAAGAACCATCCTTTTTTCTCTCTTCCGAATATTCCCCAGTCAATTATTCCATCTGAACCACCGGCTCTGAATTCGATTTCTGCTTGGGAAGAGGCTGATGCCAGATCAAGTCTTTTCAGCATCTCTTTTGCAAAAATTTCTGCATTATTAATCGTTGACCCTGGCAGAATCACAGCGAATGAATCTCCGCTGAATCCGGATACAAAGCCTCCGCTTCCCCTGATCATTGAGAGAATCCCTCTGGTATAGATGCTGTTCATTGTATTTGATAGAGCTTCTGCTCCGCTGTTTCCCTCTGCGGAAAGGGCTTCGGCCATGGATGTGAAGCCGGATACATCGAATATCAGTACACTTCCGGAAATGGATCCGGATAGATTACCATCGGATAGATTAAGTGAGATCAGCCGGGGAACAAGATTTAGCACACTTTTCCTTCCTGTTCTTGAGATGAAATGCAGCACTGAGATATAGCAAATTCACAGCATTTCTCATAATCTATAACTGTCCAGTGTTTGAATGACATGCTCTACTGAATCCCCTGAAGTCGGATCGCTGACAACTTATTCAACCTTTTCTTCAGCACATCATCCTGCCGTGGAACGTAGTCCGCGAAGGGACTCATCCGCCAGGAGAATCCTGGGGTACCGGTGGGATTACTGAAAAGGCAGTGCCCTCAATTCCACATTGACAGACGGAGCCTATTGCTGATATTCAAATATAGGGAATACACATATTTAAGGAGTTTATCATGCGAATAATGTCTTCCATGATCCTGACCCTTCTCATTACACTTTACATTTCAGATACAGCATACGGTGAATTTGATACAGATGAATTCGGCTGGGTGGTTATCTGCGAAGTTCTGGATGATGAAGCTGACGCTGAAAGCCTCGCTGAAGAACTGGGGGATCTATTCGGTCAATATACCGGATACCTGTGGATTCCTGACAGGGCTTCTCTATCAGGCTACAGAGGATGGCTGGTGTACCTCGGACCATTTGAAACCTCCGATTATGCATCGCAGGTAGCGTGTTTCATACTATGGAAGTATCCTGATACTTACGCTATATGTGTCAGCGGGGAGGAAGGGAGAAATACTGTTCCTCCGACTCCCGTAGATTTAAGTGATTTTACCGGTCTTGCACCACCTCTGTACAGTTTCAACCAAAGGGGTGAGATGCCTTCCGACTGGGAAATCAGCTGGGCTTCGCAGGAAGTCCAGTGGGGGGAGGAATCGAGACAGGTCACGAAGACACTCCTCAGTCTTCCAGGATGGAGCGTTGAAGACTGGATTGATGACTATATAGGTTCAATCGAATACAGGGCTGTAAGAGAATCATCGGAAGATGCCAGGGGGGATTTCGAAAGGGTTTCTCATTTCCTTCGTGAGTCAGCAGAACATCTGGGAATAAGCATATTCGAATCACCCGGAGAGTACATCCTCGTTCATAAAATTCCTGACTGGGGCTTACAGGAAGATAAAGACTTCTGGGTCGCTTTGACCGGCGAAACTCTCGAATACGGATACAGGGTAAGATTATCCTACGGTGAGATGCCGTACGAATGGCCATTCATACCCCGGGAAGCTCATGCATCTGCTATACCTGTTAAAGTTCATTCGTACGAAGAAGCTCTGGATTTCCTGATAGAGAAATTATCAGAGGACGGCATATACGAATCTTCGTTCCCCGAAGGGTTATCATTTGGTCTGGAGTACATGGACAATTATCCAGAAGATGTATACAGAGATTACTATGATGTAGCCATCAGGGAGGTTCACAGACCAGGTGGTCCGGGAGATCCGAACACAGCGCTGGTTGTGGACAGATTCCGCATCTATGACAGGGGTGAGATAATCTGGTTCAATCCGGTTATTGGTATGTTCGTTCCTTACACGGAAATCATGGACAGGTAGAAGATAAGCGCGAAAAGATCAACATTCTACTGTGTACTAATACCTGCAAGTTGTGCGGTAATGTCGCTGTTTATATGTACCGAATTGAACATCTCTATGCCTGTCTGCCTGTATTCTTCCATTCCTTCTTCAGATATGCCAACTCCGATATGTACGACTGTAAGGTCGGTAAGAGCTGTTCCGAGCTGCCAGTGTATCAAAGAGCCATCTTCTTCAACGCTTTCTGCCCTGATAATATAGAAATTCGTGGAAGACGCAGGAGTGGAAATATTGGGTTCACCGACAGGGACATAATTGAAGATACTATTTTCTCTTGAATACATATTTTCGTGCAGAAATTCTACACCGGAAGCGGCAGCTTCTGGAGGCAGCTGACTTATCAATCCTACTGCAATAAGAACAGGCTCGCTGAAATCAGGTCTACCATCTAACAGGTCACTGTTCTTTGCTATCGAAAAAGATATGGTTGGGCCGTCCTGGAACTCTTTGACATACCAGCCTTCGGGGTAAAGCATATTGAATGACCCATCGCAGCTTGCGTATACATCCATGGCTGTCTCATCAGGAACGGTAATGTTATCCGCATCCTGTTCCTGTAAGCTGGAAGTGGTTTGCTGATTCTCCTCCGGTGTGTTTCCTCCGCATGCTGCGAACAAGATTAGAAAAAGCAACAGCATACCGGCTATAGTCGATTTCGGCATAATACAAACTCCAATCGTTGTTTGAACTTCAGGATCAATTACTTCCCTGATATCACCCAATATCTTCCTGAAGCTGACCATACTGTCCGAAACAAACCTTGTCAAAGATGCCTTTCCGGAGATTTTGTCAGGGTATTTCAGCCAGGATGTACTCCGCAATCTGTTCGGGAAGAAGCCCTGCCATCCGGTACAGGCCTTCAGGATCACCAGATACACCGTAGCGTGTTATGCCCTTCCTTCCGAGATTGACAGCTTTCTCGAAATCTGTAACGGCGATCGCTATTTTCGAACCCATACCGGTGTCACGGTCGTGATCTTCCAGAGTCACGACAAGTCTGTATCCCGACAGTTTATCCAGCAGCTCTGATTCTGTGCACAGGGGGCAGCTGTGGCCGTGTTGTGCTCCATGATACCCGATTGCAAGAAATGATCTGGATATTCAATTCCGAACGCTTCGTTTTTACCGATCTGTAAAGATCACAGGTCGCGTATCAGTAACTGGTTTTTATCCTCCCCCAGGTATCGGACTCCAGAGCTAACGACCACAGTTCGATCTGAGCGGATGTGAATTCTGAATGGGGTGAAGTGAAATTGTCAGCCCCATCGAAACCTCTGGCGAGTATGACGGTGTATGTATTGCCTGGTTCGAGTACCCTGTCGTACTGGTCTCCCGAATTCAGAGGAATTGTGAACTGAATTTCCGTGGTTCCTCCGGACTCTGATCCGCCATCAATAGCGAAATCGTTTGTCCCTCCCAATGTTGTATCAGCCGCATGAGAAGTAAGAGCTATACCGAAATCATCCCTGATTTCAGGTACTCCCGAAGCTACGTACCCTATGAGAATGTTAGCATTCTGCATTGCCTGTGTAGGATCGAATCCGACGGCTATCCAGCCAGTTGTAGGAGCACTGAGTTCTACAGATAATTCTGTAGTTGATACTGTAGCCCATCGCAGCGTGAATCCGCTGACATTTAGTTCCTGCCAATCTTGAGCAAGGGCTTTGCCTGAAAAAACAGCCACCATGGATAGAACCGCAACTGCTATTTTCATTATACACCTCGTTTCTTGTTTTGTTATTCAGATTTCCAGTTAACATATGTAATACGTAAGCGATTCTAGATCATCAATCAACTCTTCGCGATTTAAAGAACTGGCTTCTCACCCACGGCCAGTTCAGTGCAAGATGAATTGCAATAAATAAAAGCAGGAGCCCACCTGCAATAGGGTGGGCTGCTTTGAAGTGAGTGTACATCTCCACCCTGAAGAATCCGGTAATACCTTGGTACAGAGCAAGAAGCAGTAGAATCGGGTTTACCACTTTTAGTGCTGTCTGTCTTTTCACCATCCACTCCAATTCTTTAGATAATTACTTAGTATTACATAGTAATCAAGTAGGATTATATTATATTACATGTCTTCGAATAGTAAAGAATAGTAAACACGGGGAACCATTATTAGTTCCCGGGCATTTATGGGTATCAAACCACAAGAAAGGAAAATAATGACAGCATTCAAATCGATTCAAGGTGTTCCTCTGTTACTTATTTGCACAGTGCTGATCCTCGGATGCGGATCGGAAGCATCCGGAGAGGAATCAGGAGGCCAACCCGAAACTGAAGGCAATACCAATTCCAGCTTAAGCATTGATGAATTCCAGATAATATGGAGCGTCCGGGAATCTAATCTCGATATAACTGCCTCCGCTCCAACCACAGGATGGATTGCCATTGGATTCGAACCTTCCGCGGCAATGAAAGATGCTGATATCCTGATCGGATATGTTTCAGGTGGAGAAGTTTTTATCAGAGATGACTGGGGGGACAATTATACATCTCACAAACCTGACATCGACCTTGGTGGCACGGATGATGTTACCATAATATCGGGAAATGAGGAGAACGGATTCACAGAGATAATCTTCACCATTCCTCTGTCATCTGGGGATCAGTACGACCATGCGCTGGAAGCAGGTGGTACTTATACCGTTATTCTGGCTTACGGTTCAAACGACGCAGATGATTTTGAAGGTCATCATGAATGGGTGGAAACAGTGGAGATAGAGCTGGGGCAGTAGCCTTGAAAGGAAATATTGTGACTATGAAATTACTGAAAAAGAATATCGTATTTACCGCTCTCCTTGCAGCGGTTGTACTCGCAGGCTGTGGAAATGACGTCGCAGGACCAACCGAGGGTGAAGGAGGCTGGTTGGAATACACAGTGGATGATTTCACCTTCGAATGGCTGATTGAGGACTCATTAAGTACAATCAGGGTAAAGATCACCGCTCCAACCACAGGCTGGGTAGCAGTCGGTTTTGATCCCACTTTAGTAATGAATGAAGCAAATCTTATCATCGGGTACGTTTCGGGTGGATCGGTGAATATCAGGGACGACTTCGGCACAGGGCAGTTCTCCCACGATGCGGATACTAACCTCGGTGGCACGGATGATGTAGAAACGATCTCAGGCTCCGAGTCAGGAACGAACTTAGAGACCACACTGGAATTCAGGATACCTCTGGACACTGGGGATCAGTACGATAAAACTCTTGTTGATGGGAATACGTACACTTTTATTTTCGCATACGGAAACAACGATGCAGACGATTACACATCCGTGCATGCATGGGCGGAATCAGCATCTCTTGAACTCTGATAAACTGAATCCAATCGGGGGGTTACAATGAAACTGATCATTCCGGCGGTTCTCATACTGCTTTGCGCAACAGCATCAGGTTATGGAGGTGCCTTCCTGAACCTTCACTCTTTTACCTCCGGCATCTCTGCGGGGGACTTCGAGTTCACAATGAACCATCGTTTTATCGGGGCAGCCATGAAGGATGATCCGCTTGATTCATTCTTCGGGCTGGATGACGGGGCAAATGTAAGATTCGGTCTCCGGTACTTCCCGGTGGATGGATTATACCTGGGAGTTACACACACGAAGCTGGCGCACATGAACAGCATCACGGCGGGCTGGGAGCACACTATCTCCACTCTTAATACTGAACTTGGTGCGGTTGTGGGATACAGCAGCGTGAAAATGAACTCAACCTCGAACAGGGAAGGCGGTATGGTCGCAACCATATATCTATCAGCGTGGTTTTTGTCTGACAGAATACGACCGGTTTTCAACTACGCCTTCGACTGGCACCAGGATGAAAATGGTCCCGGTCTGGGGCTGGAAATCGCAGCTACGGACAGGATAAGCCTGATGGGAGAACTCTTCCCCTATACAGGTGACGATGATCGTGAGGACTGCGTCTCCTTCAGTGTCGGGTACAGCACCTGGGGGCATCAGTTCATACTTGGATTCACCAACAGCGTATCGATTGGACCACAGGGACAGCTGAGCGGTTCAACAACAAATGACCTGTCTGTAGCTCTTTCGATCCGCAGAATGCTTTAAGAATCGCTGTTCTCCGACAAGAGAGCAAGTATATCCGTATCGATTGTATTTTCTCGTATTGTTCACCACGCATTGGCGGTTTATTCCACTGTATCTGATCGATAGGAGGGACCTGGAGTACTTTGTCAGGTTATTTCAGCCAGGATGTACTCCGCAATCTGTTCGGGAAGAAGCCCTGCCATCCGGTACAGGTCTTCAGGATCACCAGATACTCCGTAGCGGGTGATGCCCTTCCTTCTGAGATTGACAGCTTTCTCGAAATCTGTAACGGCGATCGCTATTTTCGAACCCATACCGGTGTCACGGTCGTGATCTTCCAGAGTCACGACAAGTCTGTATCCCGACAGTTCATCCAGCAGCTCTGATTCTGTGCACAGGGGGCAGCTGACGGCGTATACAGCCGTTGAGATGCCCCTTTCAAGCAGTATTTCCCTGGTCTTCATTGCTCTGTACACCATGTTGCCCATGGCGACAATTGCCACATCGGATCCTTCCCTAATATGATCATGAAGGCCGTATACAAATTCGTAATCCCCGCCGAAGAAAGGCTCTCCGTTCTCTTTCGTGATAATGGGCAGTCTGGACCTTCCCATGGCGATGAAGAAATTACCCGGATGTGTTGCCGCATACCTGATTACCCTGTCGGTCTGGCCCGGGTCTGCCGGTACGACTGTGTTGTAATGGTAGAGTGTCGCCATAAGGCTTATGTAGTTGATACAGTGATGAGTTTTTCCATCCATCCCCACATCCAGACCGCAATGGGTTGCTACAACCTTGAGGTTGGTCATGTTAATATCGTTGAGCCTGTGCTGGTTGAATGTTTCATCGGCTGCGAAAACTCCGAAATCCGCCCAGAAGACAACCTTGTCCGCTATCGAGGCAGCGCCCGCAGCTGTGGCCGTGTTGTGCTCCATGATACCCGATTGAAAGAAATGATCCGGATATTCAATTCCGAACCGGTTCGTTTTCACAGAACCGGCAAGATCACAGTCGAAAACAAGCGGCAGGTTATCGGTGTTTGTCTGCGCCAGGTCCATCAGCGCAGCTCCGAAAGCGCCCCTGTTGTCTCCTTTGTAATCCGCATCGTAAACAAGGGGAGTACCCCCGTTTTCCAGTACCCTGCAGGGAAACCTGAGATCGAAATCTCCCTTGCCCCTCCAGCCGTCAATTCTCAGTTCTGCAAGCTCTTTCAGATCATTAGCAAGGTCAAGTTCAAAAAGGGCTGATTCAAGCTGGCCCGGGGATAGCGCCTTACCGTGATACTGCGGATCGTTCTCCATGAAGGAGACCCCTTTGCCCATGACAGTCATTGCCATTACGAGCCTGGGCGCTCGCGGTGTTTCCTCCGGTCTTAAAGCCCTGTAGAGAGCGGAAAGGTCATGACCGTCTACTTCGATGATATCCCACCCGTCAGCTCTGTATTCTGCGGCAATGTGCGTATACATGACCCTGTCCGTGCGTCCGGAAATCTGAAGGCCGTTGCAGTCTACAACAACTGTAATGTTATTCAGATCGTACTTTTTTATGAACCTTCTTGCTTCCGCTATCTGGCCTTTCTGATGCTCGCCGTCACCGGTGATGATCCACACATGGTTACGAATGCCGTTTGCTCTGTCTGCAAGAGCCATCCCCGCTCCGGCTGAAATTCCCTGACCAAGATTTCCCGTTGTCAGTTCAACTCCGGGAACTGACCTTTCAATGTGACCCTCGAAGGGGCTGCCTGCCTTCCTGAATGTGGCAATTGCCCTCTTCAGATCGAAGAAGTTCAGTCTGCCCAGTGTAGAATAGACAGCCGGAGAAGTATGACCATGACTCACCAGTATCCTGTCCCGTCCGATCTTCAGTGGATTCTTCGGATCTACGTTGGCCTGGGACCATAGCAGGGCGAAAATTTCCAGTGAAGACATCGAACCGCCCGGATGGCCGCTTCGGGCAAGGGTGGTCATCCTCAGAATATCACCCCTGGCATTCCGGCAGAATTCCCCGAGTGTCTCCTGCGTGTCCGCTGGAAGAGCGGCAGGTACAAACAGTGTTCGTTCTATTTTACTCAAGAGTTCTGACCTTCCATTTTTTTAATCAGTTTATCCTGAACCCTGTTAAACACACTGTCGGCATTCTCGAGCGATGCGGTCAGATATTCCCGGGCCTGTCTGAATGCGCCGTCGGCATATTCGGAGTCCTCAATTTCGCCAAGATTTATAAGCACATTGTAATAAGCGCTTACAGCTGCCGCTCTGGCTGCAGCTGCGGCTACGCCTGCATCGGAAACCGATGCCTGCATACCCTTTTCTTCTAAGGATGATGCCATTCTGATAATAGCAGGACACTGACTGAGTACCCTCAGGGGTACTTCTATCGCTTTCTTCACTGCCGCCTCAACGTCTCCGTCCTGCCTGGCCGCATCCATCCAGTCATTGAACGCGGCGGTATCATCGTCTATGGCATTCAGAAGATCGTCCTTCACGGATTGGGCTTCGGGAGCTATCTCACGCATCAGATCCCAGTTATCCCTGCATTTTCTGTTCTTCATGGTCAGGTTGGCTACCATGGCATCAAGGGAAGCTCCCAGAGCGCCGATAAGCGCTGCAGCCGAACCGCCCCCCGGTGCGGGGGAGTCGGTCGAAAGCTCATCTGCGAAATCACAGCATGTTCTGCCCGAAAGGTTCACATCTTTTTCCGTAACCATGTACTCTATGATCTTCTCATCCGGATCGAAGGGTGCCACATCCCGAAGACCCATTGATCTTATGGCGATTTCGATAAGCTCCTTCTGAGGGACTCCGGTCGTCCGGCCCTGTCTGCCTGTTGAGGAGAGACCTGCGTTCTGCTTTTCAATATAGTAGCGGCCGGCTTCCAGCATAGCGTTCAGGGGCAGAAGACCTACCACTTCAGAACCCGTAACCCTCGCTCCGAGTTTTTCCGCTTCCTCCCGTGCTGTCTCGAAGCCGATATGAAGGGGAGTAACCGAGAGATCAGTCAGGTTCATGGTTACCTGCGCTGTATCGTACTCCTCTATGTACCAGCCTGTTGCCTTGCAGCATTGGAGTTTGCCGGGCTGCTTTGTTTTCTTACCGTCTTCATCACGGATGAATTTCCAGTTGCTGTCGCGGAGAAATCTCCCGTTGTCTCTTATGGTAAGACCGATATCCCGGGCCACGCCGGGATCTTTTGTGTTAAGATTTACATTGTAAGCTATAAGGAAATTTCTGGCTCCGATTGTGCATACTCCGGTTTTCGCAATGGTCTCATTCCATTCATTGGGACCGAAATCCGGTTTCCATTCAGGCTTTCCAAGTTTGTCTGGAAGAGCTTCGTACTCCCCCTCACGGATGTTCGGGAGTTTCTCCCATTCCGGTTTCGAAGCCGCCTTCTCGTAAAGGTATACAGGTATTCCCAGTTCTTCTCCTACCCGTTTCCCAAGTTCCCGGGCGAGTTCAGCGCATTCCTCCATTGTTATACCGGAGACCGGCACGAAAGGGCAGACATCCGTAGCTCCGTGCCTTGGATGCTCACCTGTCTGCGAACGCATATCGATAAGTTCACCGGCCTTCTTAATGAGCTGATAGCAGGCTTCCACTACTGATTCGGGGCTACCTGCGATTGTGATAACGGTCCGGTTCGTAGCCGCGCCGGGATCAACATCCAGAACTCTGCTGCCTGCAACTTTCGATGCAGCCTTTACGACCTCGTTGATAAGTTCTTTATTCTGCCCTTCCGATATATTCGGAACAGCTTCGACTATTTTCCTGGACATCTGATCCTCCTGATGAGAATGAAGGTGTTTCTATGAATGGAATATTCCTGTAGATTCAAGTATCAAAGCTAGGAAAAGGTATCCTGGAAGTCAACGAGCAGCGATCGGAGAATACATGTTGTACGGTGTAGTTGAAGGGTTCTACGGCAAGCCCTATAGTGCCCGCTGCAGAGGGATTCTGATTCGCTATCTGTCACTTCTTGATGAGGCTGCTTTTGTCTATGCACCCAAGAATGATCCTTTCCACAGGCTCAGATGGAGGGAAGATTATCCAGCGGAGAATTGGTCACAATTATCGGGTACTATTGATACTGCTGCCGGAGCAGGAGTTGATTTTATTTTCGGTATAAGTCCATGGCAATTCAACAGGGGTGAACGCACCTGCCTGAGGAAGAAAGCCCAGAGAGCTCTTGATGCCGGTGCCGCAGGAATAGCCGTACTATTTGATGACATTCCCCAAACGGCGGATGCGCAGCTTGCTGTCCGTCAGCTTGAGCTTGCCCGCGAAGCTCTCGATGGTTTTGACTGCACGATATATCTATGTCCCACTATTTACTGCATGGAATTTCTGGAAAAATATAAGGGTTCGAAGTATCTCTCTTCATGGAGGGAGAATGTACCCCCCGCCTGGAAATCCTTCTGGACAGGGAACGGCGTGATATCAAGAGAACTTGATGAAAACATCATGACGAAAGCGGGCGAATTACTTGGCGGGAAGCCTGCAATATGGGATAACCTCCTGGCTGATGATTACTGCCTGCGAAGGATATACCTCGCCGGTCTGCAGAACAGGATACCGGACGGGTATTCATATTTCCTTAACCCTTCATCATGTTTTCCAGTGGCTCTTCATGCCGTCTACAGGCTTCTGCAGGCTTCCGGGGTCAGTTGCGGTTTTCCTTCCGAGCTTGGGGATATGCCGCAGGCCTGGGATATTCTCAGCGGCTTTCATTACCTTCCCTGGCATACCGGAACCGGGACAGAATCCCTTCTCCTGGAACTTGAGAATGCCGTTTCGAGCGGTCCTTCTGGACAGCTGATGGAAAAACTGGGATATATGTCAGGAGTTCTGAGCAGTTTCATCGATTCGATCGGAGATATCGAGGACGGTTTTGAGCTGATGCCCTACGTCGTGGATTTAAGAAAGATTATCTGCTGGTGGGAAAATGTTCTGAAGCTGCCTTCCCGATCCTCCAGATTGTCAAGGTTGAAATATCTCATGTTTGAAAGGCTTCCCTTCGATCATCCGCTTGCAATGATCACAGCGGAGCTTGCAACGAATTGTGGAAGAGGGGAATAATGAACATCCAGCTGGCTGGATACAATACGGATGTACAGAACGGGGGCAATACCCCGGAAACACTGTCAGCTTCTTATGCGCGGATCAGCCGGGATCCGAGACCGATCAACGTTCTCCGGAAGGAAGCAGCCGCGGAAGTGGAGAAAGCAAGGGCATCCAATAGATGTATTATCTTCGATTACGGTCACGGGTCAGTTGCCGAGCATGCCGTATTCAATTTCGATATCCTTGATGTGTCCAGGCTTGCAGCTGAGGAGCTTCAGAGTTTCCGTCTGGCCAGTTTTACAGAGAAATCACAGAGGTACATCCGCATAGGTGAGGATATTGTGATTCCCCCGGAGCTTAGCAGCGGCTCTCAAAGGAGTTTCAGTGAATGCGCCTCTCAGCTGTTTCAGCTATACAACAGGATATACGACAGCCTCCGCAGCAGCGGCCTAGCAAAGGATAGAGCGAAGGAGGATGCAAGGTACGTTCTGCCTCTAGCCACCTCATGCCAGATGGGTATGACGGTCAACGCAAGAGAACTGGAGCTCATGGTCAGAAGAATGTCATGTCATCCCTTTGAGGAAGTAAGAAGTATCGCCTCAAGACTGCTTGAGCTGGTGATGGAAGCGGCCCCTTCGCTGTTCCTGTTCCTCGAACCCACAGCCATGGACACATTCGCAAATTCTCCGTCTCCCATCGAATCCTGTCCGCCGGATCGCGTAGCTCTGCTGGATTGCGATGACGATTCAAAGGTGGGGCCTCTGCTTATTCAGTGGAGCAGGGGCAGCTCCCTTGATACCGCGGCGGTAGCGTGGTCTGAACTTGACGGAGAGGGCAGGGAGGAGCTTTTCATGGATGTCCTTTCGGGGCTTGGGATACATGATCCTCTCCCCAGAATATGGGAATTCTTCAGAGCTGAATTCCAGCTGGTACTTTCGGCAACAGCATACGCCCAGCTGAAAAGGCACCGCTTATGCAGCAGGCTTGTCTCGGTCTACGATCCGATTCTTGGTACGACGGTTCCCGCTTCCATTTCCGATGCCGGTCTTGAGGATGATTTTATGAGGGGCATTTCAGAAGCGGAAAGAACTGCAGGTTCACTCGGGAAGCTGTATCCCTATATGCTGACAAATGCCCACAGAAGAAGGGTAGTTCTCAGCATGAATGGACGGGAACTCTACCATTTTTCAAGGCTCAGGGAAGATGCGCATGCGCAGTGGGATATCAGAGAGATCGCTCACGAGATGATGGCCGCCTTAAAAGAGAAGGCACCGCTTACCTTCATTCTCAGCGGCGGGAAATCCCAGGTATCCGATCTGTTCAGACCTGACATGCACTAACAGAAGGATACAGGAATGCAATGCCCCAGTGTGGACAGTCTCTTTCTCCGGGCAAACGGAAATTTCGTCTGCTGGGACGATGCTGGAAGTGATAAGGTTCTGCTGCGGTACGGTGCCTCGAAGGATATGTCCTGTATTGTCTTTGCCGGCGGTTCATGTGAAGCAATAGCAAAGAAACTCGCTTGCAGCACCCTGCCATTCCCTGAAATCTGTCCTGGATGCTATTGTCTATCTTTCTCCGGTTCGCCTTGCTTTAGCAGCCGCATGCTCAACGTTATGCAGGTCGAACCCTCTTCTCGGTGCACATTGAGATGCAAGGCCTGCGCAACGCCCCTGGAAAGAGAAAGACTGCAGCCGCCTCACGATCTATCACCATCTGTATTCGAGAAAGTGCTTCAGGATTTTACCGGGAACGGGATCGATATTCGAACATTCGATTTTTCCGGGCATGGAGAACCTATGATGAATCCCGATCTCTGGCAGATAATAAGTCTGGCACGGAAGTACTACCCCGGCGCGTTTCTCACTTTGATCACAAACGCTCATGGAGATTTTGAGGAGTGGCACGTATTCTCCGGTCTGGATCAGATCCAGTTTTCCATAGATGGTGTGGACCAGGAGAGTTTCGAAAAATACAGAGTTGGCGGAAACTTTGAAAAAGCGCTCAGATACATGGAATCCTTCACCAGAACTGCCAGATCCTCCGGATCATCCGTCCGCATTGTCTGGCGATACATCCTTTTCAACCACAATGACAAAGCTGACCACCTCAGAAAAGCCTTCGAAATGGCAACCGCTTTCGGGATTCATGACCTTCGATTCATTTTTACTCATAAAGGGATGTGGTCCACTGTCCTTACATCTGCCGCGGAGCTGCGGGATTTCCTCATCGATCTTGAAGTACCGCCCCGGAGTATTCACATTGATTCTTTCAACTCTCTTCGGATAAGACAGAGATTAAGCCAATTCCTGAAAAGAAGCCATATTTTCTACAGAACAGCTCGAAAACTATGGAGGAAAGCAAAGAGAAATCCTTCACGCAGTACGATAATAACATCTGATTACTATCAGTTGTATGAACCGGAACTTGCAAAAGCACTTGATCTGGGATATGAATTGCTCCGCTGCGGGAGGGAGCCCGATGCGCAAGCTATGTTTTTACATGTTAATAAGATGGTTCAATCTCCAGTATCGGGCAATGCAACCTACGATCCTGCGATTATTTACAGACATCTCGGACGCTCCTACAGGCGGCTGAAAACTGCGCTGAGCGATCGCTCAACCGGTAAAGCAACTTAGAATGAAAATAAGAAAAGCGGCTGGCAATCTATTGAGATCCATTCATCTTCTGCATGCAGGGCGATATGCGTACAGAAAACTGATCGGGCAATGGAAAACCCTTCATTGGCGTATTGGGCACGGCAATGAACTTGCGCCGGATGGTCTCCCTTATCCGCATCCGCATCTCTGTTACAAGGTAGCTGCAAATTACGATCCCGTTCATTATTTCTCCACTGGAAAGGCGGGAGTCACCGCAATTCTGAATATTCTTCAGAAGAGTGGAAGGAAAATCAACGAATTCGAGAGGATACTTGATTTCGGTTGCGGCTGCGGCCGTATTGCAAGGCACCTGCAGAACCTCAAGGGGGTCGAAGTATTCGGTACAGATATTAACCCGGAGCTTACAGCATGGTCCCGGCAAAACCTGACTTTCGGCAAGTTCAGTACCAACGGACTTGAGTCAGGATTGGAATACCCGGATAACAGCTTTGATTTAATATACGCAGTCGCGGTGTTCGGTCATTTTCGGGAAGATCTTCAGAAACACTGGATGAGTGAACTTCAACGTGTCCTCAAACCGGGCGGCTTTCTCCTTATAACTGTCAAGGGAAAGAATCGGATAGGTGAACTTACTGAGAAGGAAGCTGCAGAGTTCAGATCGGGAAGACTCGTCGTGATCGAACCCGAATGCTCCGGGGCGAACTATTGTCTTGTTTACCATCCTGATACATATGTTAGAAATACTCTCGCATCTGATATGGAGATCCTTTATTACGAACCATCAGGATCACCGGATACCGCTCAGGATGTTTACCTTTTCAGATAGTCTGTAACTTACTCATGGAGCGAATGCATTCCCGGGTCCTGTCAGTTGAAAGGATTATCTGAGGGTTATCTCCAGTATTTTTGGTCTGCCCAGCAGCGCCCCGGATACAGGTGTTATTTTCAGCAGAACCTCGTGCAGTCTGTCGTCCAGGTCCGTATCAAAATGCCAAATCAGTTCACCTTCGTAACTGCTGATGTACCTGCCGAAGATATCTCCTTCAACCGTTGCTTCCTGCCATGTCTCACCGTTGTCCATACTGAACGTAACATGAAGATCAATGGTTCTTTTTCGAGGGTCGGTCAGCTCGTAGGAGATGGTAACAGTGCTGTTCTGCAGGGAAATGTTACTCACAGCAGCCTGCATTACTGAAGGCAGGCTGGAATTGTTGATCGAGAGCGGACCTGCAGCTTCTGAGAAGACAGTATCCGCATCAACAGCGCCAAGCCTTATTCTGAGTTCCATGGATTCAATCCCCGGAAGATCTTCCGATGAGTTCCAGGTTACTGTTGATTGGTAAGAATAGGGGAAATAGACTTCATCTGCGATAAGACCTGAGGCAGGTATCCAGATGGACGAACCTTCCAGTTTATACTGCAGTACCAGAGAAATATCATCTTCTTCCGTGTCGGATATTCGGAATGAGATCGGTACGGAACCGTCAAAGTGTTCCCAGTTACCCGGGGATGTGATCGTAACTGACGGAAGGTTGTTATTATCTACATGAAATGGAGAAGATGGTACCGCTGTTCCGGCTTCCAGGTTACTTGGAACTGCTCTGAATTTGATCTCATCACTATCGAATCCCGGTATGTCCGCATCAGATTCCCAGATGATCTCGTACTGATAAACACATGCCGTTGGAATGGAGCTCTCAAGAACTGTAGCGGTTTCCCAGTTAACTCCTGCATCGGTTGAATATTCGTATTGAACATCGAGTGGATTCTCCTGAGGATCGGTAAGCCTGACTCCCAGAGCGATCCTGCCGGATGCCTCCTCCTCGGGTACGATTATCTGACCGCAGAGGAGCCTGTCGGAATGAAGGTGGAGATCACAGAGAACACTCCAGGGTCCCGGATCAGCATCCGCTGCTCTTACTCTGAGAGCTAATTCTTCAATTTTCAGCGTGCCGATTTCATTCCTTGCGTTCCAGTTGAAAGGTTCGCCGTAGAACCATTGCGGTATCTCGTATGTACTGCCTGAGAGGCGGGTGTTGGTCCAGGTTTCCTGAGAATCAATTGAATACTGCGCCTGCAGCTGAATTATATCACTTTCCGGATCCTCAACCGCATATTGCAGAAGGTAGCACCTCTCCGAAACCTCCTCCGATGTGAAAAGATATAGTGTAGGAGGGGTGTTGTTATCCAGATGGAAAACATTCGACAGTCCACTGACACCAGGACCATCGGGACAGTAAGGTGTAACCTTAAGAGCACATTGCTCCAGATCCTGCCCCTGAAGGTCTTCATCGCTGAACCAGATGACGCTGCTGCCGTTATCACGAAAACTGTTGGTTTCGATCCATGAATAACCGGCATTGGTCGAATATGCAAGTGAAATATCAGTTACATTTCTGCCGCTTATCTCATAGGACAGTGTCACAGCGCCGGAGACTTCGTGCGTTATGCTTCCAGCCCGTGCAACGGGAAGGTAGGATATTCCGTAGCTTCCGGAATTTGATTCATCACAAAGCATCTGTGGCCATGAGGCCGTCGCTGTGCTGATCGTGGAAATCGAAAAAGCTGCAAGTTTGCCGGATCTGCCCAGAACAACCAGCTCCTGATTTCCATCGCCATCGATATCCCCTGCGGCCGGGGTTCTGGATATCGGTTGACCAAAATTAAACGGGTAATTGTTAATAGTGTTTCCATCCGCATTCCAGGCGTATACATATCCATTATCGGATCCGACTATAACACCGAGTCCATCACTTGTTCTTGTAACAATCGGAGAAGTGGGAGTGCCGACTGTAACATTCGGCCAACGCCATTTTCCGGAGATTCTTCCGCTGCCGTTGATGAGGGTTACTGAACCGTCTATACATGACACTGCGAGCTGAAGTCCTGTTATATCAGGATCAAGATGACCGATTGCCACAGCTCCTCGGGTGGACCTGCTATCAAGGAAGAAAGGCCACCCATCAATTCTGCTGCCGCTGGAGCTAACTACGTAGAGTCTGTCATTGTATGTAGTGAAAACAACATCGCCAAGACCATCGGCATCGATGTCTGCTGTTACCGGGATACTTCCGCACGTGTAGCCTGTGTTGATTGGCCATCCGGGGAGTATTGATCCATCGTTTGACAGAACATAGATTTTTGTCGTTACCAGTGCGCATACAAGCCCGTATCCTGAATTGCCTCCAAGTGAAAGCTGAGATGGCTGCCAGTAGAGTTTGGCGGGGAGCTCCACAGGCCAACCGGGCAGGGGAAGACCATAAATATCGAGAAGATGAACACGGGAATCGGCTGAACCGAAAGCGATCTCGGGTGTCTCATCATTATCCAGATCTACCACCGAAATACCCGTTATGATTCCAGGTCCTGCGAACACGGGCCAGCCTGGCTGCTCGATACCGCTGTGATCGACCATATGAATAAATCCGCTGTTGTCCGCGTAAACTATCACGTTGCCTGTAACAGGTGTATTCAATGCTGCCGGAATCTCCGATACTCCATAATCGGAGGAAACTGGGAATCCATCCAGTATCTGGCCGCTTCCTGTCCATCCCCCGAGGCCGTGATCTCCCATTGCAATGAAAATATCCATCGATCCCGCGAAATTATCAGCCAGAAGAGGACCGGTTAAGGGTAGACAGCCTATATCAGTCTCCCATTCAGGCATTTGCATTAATACTGCCGCTGAAATCAGAATGGAAAGGATCATTATAACCTCAACTCAAAATGATATATTTCTTTCAGTACCTATACTAGCTTTTTTGAGTCATTGAAGTCAACACTGCACCCATGAATTCTGATCTTGCGTGAAACACGAAACAAGGTTGACTCTGGGACAAATTTACTCAATAATAATATTCTGTGGTAATTGATATTGCCTGTATGCTCGATAGGATCTTACGGAATGGAGAAATTATGAAGTACCATATAGTTATTGGTCTTCTTTTAGTGTCTACTGTTATTCATGCCGGTTCTCTTCCCTTTTCTCACTCCGGTGTTCTTGATTGTCCGGATGCATACGTGCTGCAGCATACAGAAGTAGAAATAGAACTATCAGCCTCAATGTATTCCGTTGAAGATACCTCAGGAGCTTCCAACAGCGAGTTCATGATCACCGGACATCTTGATATAGGGTTGTTCAAGTACGGTCAGATTGGAGTCTCCTTCCTTGGTGAAGGTGGAGTTGTTGGAGATGTAAAATTCGCGGTGCTGCATGAGGGAATTGCGGTTCCCGCCTTCGCAATCGGGCTTGAGAATATTACAGGAGAAAAATACGTTGACTGTTTCAAGATAGATTCCGCCGGTGTAGAGCAGTTCTATCCTTACGATCATGCACAGAACTGGTCGGCATACGGTGTTGTATCGAAAGACCTCAGATATGTGCTGGGTGTCCCGGCTACAGTTAATCTGGGTATAGGTATAGGTCGTTTCGTGGGGATTATTGATTCGGGCGCCATGGGTGTTGGAAGCTCTATATCCCACGGGCTTTTCGGGTCAGTCGTCTACTATCCATCCGACGTTATCACCGTTGCTCTGGAACAGGATGGACGAGATCTGAATCTTGGAGCATCGTACGATATCACCGATTACATTACAGTACAAATGGCGTGGGCCGAATTCGAACAGACGATCTTCCCGCCTTCAGGTCAGAACAAGGCCGATATCATGCAGAATTCAAAAGTAACATTCGGAATTCAATCAAGATTCGGACCCATATTCGGTGCTGGTCAGATTGCCCTTGAACGTGAACGGCAGCGAATTGAAAGAGCAAGGGATCGCCTGGAGGAACTGGAAGCAAGAAGACGTGCTGCAGAATCTGAGCTTCAGAGACTCCGTGATCTTCTTGAGAATCGCTAAAGAAACGGTCTGCTGATATGAAGTTTGGATCTTTACTTCTTTTACTGATCTGTTTTTCTGCTTTGAATGCTCAGACATCGGATGAATCTCTTGAAGTGCCAGAGCCTGCTGATACAACGGAAGCTACAAGCGTGCTTCTGCAAAGAGTCCTTACCGAGCTGACGGAAGTGGAAACTCAGATAGCAAGGGAAGAGGAAAGACTTGCATTGATAATGACCGAACTGGTCATGCTAAGACGGAATCAGGCCATGTTTGCCAACGCTGAAAGCGCATTCCTTCTTGGTGAAGAACTTTATTCTACAGGTTCGATTGTCTGGGCAAGAGATGCGTTCGAATCCGTAGTGGATAACTTCCCCAATTCCATTTACTACCTGGAAGCTTTGTTCAGGCTTGAACTTATCGCCTTTGAGCTGCAGGATTACGAAGGAGCAGTTGAGTATTTCCATGCTTTGATAGAAATAGATCCAGCCTTTAAGTTCGTCGATCTGGCATACATAGCGGCAGGACTGTCAACATACAGCCAGGGGGATTTTGCAGGATCAAGAGTGCTTTATAACTACATAGCTCCTTCGAGCGAATACTACACATTGGCGGAATATCTCAAAGCCGTTGCCTTTGTTGAAGAAGGCAGTATTGATGCAGCCAAAACCACTCTGGAGGGGATAATCAGCAGCACCGGAGCCTCATCTGGAGATACCGATCTTGCAGATCGAGCCAGGATCGCTCTTGCTCAGATACTGGTCGATGAAGATGAGGATTACGAATCCGCCCTCGAATACTACTCCCGCGTGTCACCATTCAGTACCTATTACGATATTGCCATGATCGGAAAGGTATGGACACTTATGCGTCTTGAGAAGTATCAGGAGGCATACAATTTCGCGGAAATAATAATGAAGGAGATCCCGAATTCGGAGCTCATTTCAGAATTTGAACTCGCCCAGGCGAATTGCGCTCTCGGTGCTGAAGACCTGGACACGGCTATAAGTATGTACAAAAACCTGCTTGCAGTATACAGCGAAACGTCTGATAACTACGATCTTTTCCTGTCAGGGTCATCCCTCACCCAGGAGGAATTCAACCTTGAACGGGAGCGCCTTGACAGGATAAGGCTGGGTCTGGTTGAACTCAAGGAGGAAGCCTTCACTCAGGGTGATATGGATCTTGTCGATATGATCACGAACGAGGAAGAATCACTGCGGGAGCTCTTCAGTGAGATCAGCTACCTCGAGACGATTCTGTCGCTGCCGGTTGAAATGGATACAGAGGACCTTGAGCATCAGCTGAGTGTCCTGATCCAGAAGAGTAGAAGCGAGACTGAGATACTCGCTCTTGCAGCCGGAGAAGTTCACTCCATGACAGAGGTCATGGGAACCGAAGAGGATCGCCAGGACCTTATTGCTGTAGAAAATGAACTCGAGAGGATAAGACTTTCTCTACAGGATCTTGCATCCAAATTCGAGGGAGGCATGACCGCTCAGCACGACTGGGTACTTGAGACGCAGTACGGAATAGCGGTGGCTACTTTCATGGAACGAGAGCTGAAACGGGATTCAGTTAATTATCTTGGAGCCTACTACAGGAACAGGATACAGGAAGCGCTTGAAGAGGGGGATTCACTGGAAGCTGCATCCCTTGACACCCTGCGGTCCCGCGAGATAAGCGCCATAAACAGAAGAATAGATGATTCCGCTATTGTATGCGCTGGATATTTTGAGGATTATCTTGCCAGCTATCCCGATTCAAGGTTTATAGCCGATATTCTTGTACGGCTTGCTCAGCTTTACTACGACATAGACAATCTTCTTCAAAGCGAGCGGCAGGCAGCAGCAGGAATTGATGAATACGTGCCTGAGGATTACTCCCGGTCTATTGAGCTTTATCAAACAATTCTTACCGAACACTCCGGCAGTGCTGTGGAGGACATAGCCTTATACTCTATGGGGTACTGTCTCGAATCCATGATGGATTTCGAGGGAGCGGTTGAGAATTACAGAACACTCCTGCAGGATTATCCTCGAAGTGATCTTGCCGGTGAATGCAACATCCGCGTAGGTAATTTCTATTTCGATATTCTCGAGTACGATTCTGCACTGGTTTACTTTCAGAATATTCTGGAATATCCGAATTGCAGCCCAAATCTCTTCCAGCACGGTCTTTACAAGCTCGGCTGGACTCAATACCTGATCAAGGATTTCAGGAATTCCATCTCTACCTTTGCTTATCTGCTGCGGGATGATCAGACCATAGACAGCCTGGGAATCAGCAGAAGAGGTGATATCAGAATTCTCAACGAAGCACGGGAATATATGGCTTACGATTTCCTCGAACTGAATGATATGTCCCCGACTGGTGTACATGCAGCCGTTAGTTTTCTGAGTGAATTCGGTGACTCAGTCACAACAGCAATGGTTATCAGTAAAATGGCGGAAATATCTGGAGAAATGTCCATCTGGGATACATCCATAGAGGCGTATGAGGCTCTTCTTGCCGAAATGCCTTACTCCCCTGATGCTCCTGTTTACCAGCTGAGAATCGCACAGGCTTACGAAGAACTGGGAGATTTTGCCCTTGCTGCCAATGCTCGCGATCAGCTTGTTTCAAATTACGGAGAAAACAGTGACTGGTATTTGAATGTTGGCGATGAATCGGTTTTAGCATTGACCGACTCCCTCCGGGGAACCTCTTTCGAGGAAGCAATACAGTATTATCTGGAGCAGACTGTCGCAACGAAGAATGACCCCGTGGCATTTACACAGGTTAACTATGCTCTTATCGAAAGAATAGAGAGTTATATCCAGCAGTACTCAGCTTCACCTAAAAAATACGAGTATCAATTTTACCTTGGTGATGCATTCTATCATACCGAGCAGTACATAAAGGCTGGAGACGTGTATTTCGAGGTGGCATTGGACAGCAGTTCCTTCCTGAGACAGGAAGATGCACTCAACAATGCGTTCTCATCATATCTGATCGCCTACGAACAGGTTTCCGGAGTGGACAGCCTTGCACTGCGGGAGAATCTTCGCGAAACGGTTCTGGCTTATACTGATCTTTACCCGAATGGCGAGAATGCCGCATTCTTCCTCTGGGCCGCCGCCCCTAAATTTTACAATGCAGGAGAATACGATACCTGTAGAGAAATGTTCAGTATGATATTCGATAACTATTCACATTCCGGTTACGAAGCGCGGTCGGCCAAGTTCATCGCTGACTCCTACCAGCAGGAGGAAATGTACGCCGATGCTGAGGCATGGTACGGATTGGCAGCGCGTGCCGCTACGCTAAGCGGAGAGGATCTCGGAGCTGATATTGAGGCTCTCGCCGCCTCTTCCGCCTATAACGACGCAGCTTCTCTTGCCGAAAGCGAGAACACTGAAGACCTGATCGCCGCAGCCGCAAGATGGGAACAGACAGCCCATGAACACGCTGGGACTGATGTAGCTCCCGTTGCACTTTACGATGCTGCTGAAACCTACGGTAAAGCCGGTTCGATTAACGATGCTGTACGGCTTTTCCAGGAACTGGC
The DNA here is from genome assembly GCA_030592645.1 of Candidatus Fermentibacterota bacterium. Lineage (GTDB taxonomy): Bacteria > Fermentibacterota > Fermentibacteria > Fermentibacterales > JCC-6 > Aegiribacteria. The sequence continues at coordinate 30,172 of JAUVIR010000013.1, forward strand.
TGTAACTTATCCAACATACGAGAATGCTTCAAACGGTCTGCTCAGGGCTGCATACCTGCTGCGAGAGGATGGATTGTTTGTTAGAGGCGCGCAGCTCTACCTTGAAGCTTACAACTCCTTCCCTGGTGCGCCTGATATGAATTCCGCTCTGGCCAGCGCAGCAAAATGCTACGAAGACGGGGACAGGCAGGACCTGGCAGTTGGCGTTTTCCAGCAGATAGTCACAGACGGAGTGGGTACAGCTGGAACAATTATGGAAGCGTACGCAAAGATCGGTGAATACAATTACAACCTTAGGAATTACTCTGTTGCCAGAAGCAATTTTGAGAACTGTATGCTTATATACGACCAGTACAATGATGGACGGATTAAGTACCCGGCATTGTCAGCCTTCCTGTTCGGAGAGATGTCCGCAGTGGATTACTACACTCTCGTGCCCGTGAATACTGAGAACGTGGAATACAAAACACAGCTTTTCAATGGAGCTGTCGCGAATTATAACAGAACCTTCACATATCTTGATGATGATTACGTTTTCAGAGCCGTTCTGGAAATCGGCCAGCTTCAGGAGGATTTTGCCAGTGCCGTCGGTTTCATGGACGCGCCTGCAGGTCTAACCCCCGAGGGGGAGGAGGATTTCTATAACGCGCTGATGGAAATCTACGATACGTATATTCAGAGAGCCTTGTCCACATATGAAAACGGTCTGCAGCTTGCAGTCTCTAACGGTATCAAAACCGAGTATACGCACAGCATTGCCGCTAACCTTGATCTGCTTCTTCCCGGAGCAAGTGCTAATCTCGGCTATTCATCTGCAATAACTGTCTACGCAGACACAACTGCAGCTGTGGATAGCGCTGGTATCGTTGAATCGGGATTTACTCCAGATGCAGGTGATGATACCGATGAATCCGGAACCACGGATGAAACAGAGTTTCCAGATTCTGACTATAGTGCGACCCCTGCGATTGACCCCGTCACAGATGACGATAGCGGAGGGGGGTGCTTCCTGTGGCCCTTCTGATAGTTTTCTGCAGATGCATCTTTACTGCCCGAAGAACGATTCTTCTTCCAGTTCTTGTTCTGATTGCGGTTGTTACTGCGGTTTATGCGCAGACGGGCGGAGAGGATATTGAAGGAGCTAGCTGGGTAGGCGGTCGGCTCGTTCTTGAGGAGATAACGATCAGAGGAGAGCTCAGAACGCCTCAGGCGCTTTTCATGATGCTGAAAGCCGCTCCGGATCTGAGCAACGTGCTTCTTCAGAGGAGTTTTCTTGAAGATGTGATCAGGCCCGTTTATCCGGGCGCATTTGCCGAGGATCCAAATCTGGGAGCGGGCCGCGTAATGATTACCCTTCCCGGGTGGGTAAGGTACGGATCGGTCGCGGTACTTGGTGGACTTTCGGGATATCGATATTATCAGGGTGACGATGAACAGGGACTGATCTTTGGAGTTATTGCAGGCCTTGACCTTATTGGAAATCTAATACTTGATCTGGTTGGAAATTGAAGCCAGATTGTTATTCAAGAGGAGATCATGCATGAAACGCATAGCATTCCCACTGTTGCTTGCCATTACAATCATCCTGGCAGGAGGATCTCTATTTGCTCAACCGGCCGATGGTATACCTGCAGACAGCACTGCAGCCGATTCCACATCAGTTGACTCTATATCCGTTGCGGAAGATTCGATTGCAACCGCTACTGTTACAGAACCGGTTGAACCCCCAATCGTCACAGCTGTCGAGGAAGAAGCCGAAGAAATGGAGAAGGGTGGGCTTTTCTCCGACATGGCTCAGTTCTTCCGTGATGGCGGACCTGCAATGTGGGCCATTCTCATATTCCTCGCAGCCGGTATAGCGATTATTTTCGAAAGATTCATTTTCCTTTTCACTATTGCCGATATGAAGCCTGAAAAATTCATGGGCAGAATATCCGAATTCATCAGAAAGGGCAGTATCGAAGGAGCAATTGCCTCTTGCGCAGATAAGAATGCTCCACTTGCACGTATTATTGAAGCTGCTCTCCGAAATTACAGAAATACTGAACGAGACATACAGAATGCCGTTGACGAAATGGCGCTTGCAGAATTGCCCCGGCTCAATGCGCGAACCGGATATCTCGCGATGCTTGCAAACGTTTCAACAATGGTTGGCCTTCTGGGTACCATCTTCGGACTGATAGCCGCATTCGAATCTGTTGCGGCGGCTGACCCGGCAGAGAAAAGCATAATGCTCGCGAATGGTATTTCAATGGCAATGAGTACAACCGCATTCGGATTGATGTCAGCCATACCCCTTCTGATAGCTCACTCCTTCTTTACCGCTAAAACCGATAACCTGATAGATGACATAGACAGATATTCGGTCATGGTTATCAATATGCTCGCTCAGGCGCGAAAGGAAGGCTGATGGCAAAAGCGGCAACCGGTAGAAGTCACAGAATAAGGCATTCACCGGAGCTTGATCTCCTCCCGATCATGAATCTGTTCTGTGTCATAATACCATTCCTGCTGCTTAGTGCGTCATTTCTGGAGATAGCTATAATCGAGATGTCTCCAACCGAAGGTATCAGTGCAGGAGCCGGGACTACAAGCCTTGCGCAATCGGAGGAGCAGCAGCTTCAGCCAAAGATAATCTTAACGAATGAAGAAATGTTCCTTGGTACTGTATTCGGAACCAGTTCTATAGGCAGAGTGTTCCTGGAAGACAGGGACGGTGAAATGGTGAACACATACGATTATGAGGCTTTGTCCGATGCTCTTGGGGATTTCAGGGGAGAGCTTGATACTGCGTTTCCAACAATTCCCGTGCACAAGATAACGATCCTTACAGTTGATGATGTCCGGTACGATAACATAGTTACGACGATCGATGTATGCGCCATTCATGGTTTTGACCAGCCCGGTCTGCAGGTGGCGGCCTACAGCGTACTTCAGAGACAGATCCTTGCAGGAGCAGGAGGTGCATCGCCATGAGTGCACCAACTAAACGTCATGTTCCTCTTACATTAGGATACAAGAAGAACAAGGCAAGCATCAGAGGCAAGGATAAGAAAGTAACATTGAATCTTACATCCATGATCGATATGTTCACCATTCTCGTTGTCTTTCTCCTTAAGAGCTACAGCGCAGAGGGACAAATCGTTACACTTAGCGACGCACTTACTCTGCCCGAGTCGAGATCGGACCTGAAAATAGAACTGAACCTCGAGATAATCGTAACGAATGATGCAATAATCGTAGACGGTGAGCCTATTGTATTTGTAGACGAGTCTGTACTAGGTGAAGGCAATCCTATTCCTGTCCTTGTGGAAAGACTTTCTGATCATTTGGAATATACCAGGCAGATGCGTGGTACCATAGATGAGTCAGAAATGAAGGTTAACATTCAGGGTGACGTTGCTACACGGGCAATTCTTCTTCAGAGAGTCATGAGCAGCTGCGCCGAGGCAGGCTACGCCACCCAGAATCTAACCGTGATCAAGGTGGAAGGTGGCGAAGAACAATGACACCAGTAAAGGAAGACTCCAGAAAAGTACTTGCGATTGCCATCATGCGGGACGGCAAGGTTGTCGGTAAACTGATTCCAGGCAAGGAACCTGTGAGGCTTGGTACAGGCTACAATAACAATATCGTTGTAGAGGGAAGCAATCTGCCGGAGAGTCTGGTCTTCATAACTCCCGGTGATGATTCCGATACCTGGATTCTCAGACTCTCAGATGATATGGACGCAATCATAGAATCGGGAGACGGGGCTATCCTGAAATTCACCGATCTCCGGGATCTGGGCATCTTCCCTGTAGATCCGGATGGTTTCTATCTTCTCAATATCAAGTATCTCGATCAGGGGCAGATAACGGCAGGCCACTTCCTTATTCACTTCGGGTTCATCGCTCCTGTAAAGGAGGAACCAAAGCCTCCGAAGAAAAAAGAGAAGAAACAGAAGGTGGAACAGGCCACCGAGAAGAAGGAAGAAAAACCGGATAACCGGGTTCTCAAGATTACAATTGAAGGCCCTGACGGGAAAAAGGATCTGTTCCCTAATGCAGGCCTGATGACGGTAGGCGAGGCCGATTACAATACGGTATCCGCTAAGAATGTCGGCCTGCCCAGAATTCATACTCTGCTTGAACCCATTGAAAACAAGTATATCCTGAGATTGATACCCGGAATAAAGGGTGGTGTAGAGGTTAAGGGAAGTGTTCTGCCTTTCCATACATTAATCGAACGCAACCTCATGCAGCAGGATAAACAGGACGATTCCTACACCTGGGTTTTTGATAAGAGTGTCAGCGGTGTTTTTACACTCGGCAGCATTGAGGTATTCTTCAGTTTTGTAGATCCTCCAAAAGTCGGGAAAAAGCCTGAACCCAAACCAGTGATTGCAAGGAAGAAGTACGTTGCTCCCGAATATGACTGGGACAATTTTGCCGCCAGACCGCATGATGGATTAGCGATGAAGGGAAACCGCGAGGAATCCAGCAGGATCGCAATAGTTCTTGGACTTGGCCTCGCACTTGCCCTTCTGACAGGTGCTGTCTTTGACAGGTTCATAACTGTTGTTCACGAAACAAAGGAACAGAAACTTCGCAGCGCGCCAACCGCTCGTGTGGCAACACTTGCCAGCCAGACCAGGACCGAGGGTGTCGGCGAGGAGATCGTAGCTGACATGAACATAGGTGAGGAAACTGTGCAGGTTGGCTCCGGCGGCGGCGACACTGCCGGAGGCGCAGGTGAGGGAAGCGGTGTTTCCGACGGCCAGGCCGCGGGTGAGGCTGTTCTTCAGAGTATAGGATTCGCAGCGTACGGAACCGGCGGAACCGGTGGTTCTGCGGGTATAGCGACAGACCTTCAATCGGCTGCTGCCACCGGGGCCGGGCTTGCATCCGGAGGAGGCGGCGAAGCCGTAATAGCTGGAGCCACAGCAGGAGGTTCCGGGGGTATCAGCGGTCTTATTGGAGCCGGCGGCGGCCCAAGCACGAATATCGAGGGAGTTTCCTCGAGCGAAGTGGAAGCTGTTCACAGAGCAGCGGATGTCTCCTTCTCAACGCATTCCTCGAGTTCTGAGATCGGTGTTCAGGGACGAACCATGAATGATATCCGGCGGAAAACCAACATGATCATAATGAGGATCAAGCGTGCTTACGAAGATCTTCTCAGAAGCAATCCGACAGCGGCCGGCACCATCAGCGTAAGCTTCTCTATAACACCCGGTGGTTCCGTTACCGGAGTTAGTGTTTCGGCTCCGGGCAATCTCTCATCTCTTACGGCTTCAGTTCAGGCTGCTGTGCAGTCGCTGAACTTCGGAGCATCAAGCGAACAGATAGACAATATCCCTACGGGTGTTACAATTAACCTTGTCCCGCCCGAGTAATAAATCGGGACGGATGGGTAAATAGGGACGGAGGTAATTAGAATTCTTAATTACCTCCGTCCCTATTTACCGTCCCTAATTGAGAGAAGCCCCGGACATTTGCCCGGGGCTTTTTCTTTAGAGGGCAGGAAGTCTCTAGTACATTCCGCCCATTCCACCCATTCCTCCACCACCGGCAGGGGCAGGGGGCTCTGGTTCAGGTATTTCGGTAATCACACACTCGGTTGTCAGTAGAAGGCTTGAGATGCTCGCTGCATTCTGAAGAGCGGACCTTGTTACCATGGTCGGATCGACAATACCCTCTTCAAACATGTCTCCGTACTCGACGGTCTGAACGTTCAGACCCATATTCTTCTCGAGGCTTCTGACCTTCTCAACAACTATCGCGCCTTCGAGTCCGGCGTTCAGGGCAAGCTGACGCAGAGGCTCGGAGAGTGCTTTTTTAACGATATCCACGCCTACAGCCTGGTCACCCTTAAGCTTAAGGCTATCAAGAATCTTCTCGCAACGGATAAGGGCTGTTCCGCCGCCGGGAACGATTCCCTCTTCGGCAGCGGCACGGGTAGCGTGAAGAGCATCTTCGACTCTTGCTTTCTTCTCTTTCATTTCGGTCTCGGTTGCGGCACCGACATTGATCCGGGCTACTCCGCCTGCGAGTTTGGCGAGGCGTTCCTGCAGTTTTTCCTTATCGTAGTCGGAGGTTGTATCTTCTATCTGCTTGCGGATCTGTCCTATTCTACCCTGGATGTCGGAAGTCTCACCACCGCCGTCTATGACGATAGTGTTATCCTTGTCAATGCGGACACTGACAGCTGATCCGAGATCGTCAAGCGTGATATTCTCAAGCTTGATACCAAGATCCTCGGTTATTGCTTTTCCTCCGGTGAGAATGGCGATATCACCGAGCATAGCCTTCCGGCGGTCTCCGTATCCGGGAGCCTTGACCGCGGCAACCTGAAGCATTCCCCTCATCTTGTTCACAACCAGTGTTGCGAGGGCTTCGCCTTCGATGTCCTCAGCTATGATAAGAAGAGGCTTGCTGAGCTGTGCAACTTTCTCAAGAATGGGAAGGAGGTCCTTCATGCTGGAAATCTTCTTCTCATGAATAAGGATGTAAGGTTTGTCGAGAACAACTTCCATATTCTCAGGGTCTGTAACGAAGTATGGAGAGAGGTATCCTCTGTCGAACTGCATTCCCTCAACTACATCAAGGGTTGTCTCCATTGATTTGGCTTCCTCAACGGAAATTGTTCCGTCTTTCCCTGCCTTATCCATGGCTTCGGCTATAATATCACCGATCATGTCATCATTGTTGGCTGATATCGCAGCCACCTGCTTGATGTTTTCTTTGCCGGAAACATCGCGGGAGAGTGTCTTGAGTTCTTTAACCACTGCAGTTACTGCCGCATCTATGCCTCTCTTGAGGGACATGGGATTAGCGCCTGCGGTGACATTCTTAAGACCTTCGCGATAGATAGCTTCCGCAAGAAGTGTTGCTGTTGTTGTTCCATCACCGGCAACATCACTTGTTTTGCTGGCAACTTCACGGATCAGCTGGGCGCCGACATTCTCAAATTTGTCTGGAAGTTCGATTTCCTTTGCAACTGTTACGCCATCTTTTGTTATGGTCGGGCTTCCCCACTTTTTCTCGAGGAGAACATTTCTCCCCTTCGGGCCAAGTGTTACCTTGACAGCTCTGGAAAGCTTCTCAACCCCGGCAAGAATGGCGTGCCTTGCATCCTGGTCGAACTTAAGTTCTTTGGCTGGCATACCTTATAACCTCCTGGTTACCTGTTCAGTACGGCGAGAATATCATCCTCGCGCACTATAACGTATTCATTATCCAGTACTTTTATTTCCGTACCGGAGTATTTACCTATAAGAACGCGATCTCCCTTTTTAACAACAGGAGCCAGGAAGCCATCTCCGTCAGTATTTCTCCTGCCCTGACCGACAGCTTCAACGATACCCTCAAGGGGTTTTTCCTGTGCGGTATCGGGGATAACAATACCACCTTTTACTGTTTCTTTCGGCTCTTCCCGTTTGATCAGTACACGGTCGAAGAGCGGGCGAATAGCATTTTCACCCATGTGTTTTCTCCCATCCTATAGTTTGGTTGTTTGACATTTCTAAATTTCGCAGTCTAAGGTAAAGCAAGGTAAATGCCAACTGATGAATCAGCCCGGTAATAATCGTAGAATAACTTGCAGTGTAGTGTTATACGGTTCTATCTGATATCAGGTACTGGAGGGGAGGAACTCTCTGCAGCTATTCCTGAGTCAGAATGACACATTTACATGTACCTGTTGTATTGTTTCTCAGGATAAGCTGTATATTCAGCAGGTCATATTGAATATACTTTCCAGAAAGTTGACGGAGATCGTATGGACAGGATTACTATAGGAACAGAGGGAACTGACCTGGAGCAGGTTCTGAAAATCACCAGAGGCGCCACTGCGGAATTGTCCGAAGAAGCAAGAACTGCCATCAGGAAAGCACGGGCACGGACTGAAGAAGTAGTCAGCAGCGGCAAACCTGTTTACGGAGTGAATACCGGATTCGGAAGGCTTGCCAATTCAATCGTCAGTTCCGATAAGCTCGATCTGCTGCAGAAGAACCTGCTGCTCAGTCATGCATGCGGAACCGGACCTATCTGTTCGGGGTCAGTTACAAGAGTGATGATGTTCCTGAGAATAGCATCTCTGGCCAGAGGAAGATCCGGTATCCGCGAGAGAACACTCGATCAGATGCTTGCAATCCTGAACAGTGATATTTATCCTGCAGTTCCCAGTAAGGGATCTCTCGGTGCATCAGGTGATCTTGCCCCTCTTGCTCATTTGAGTCTGCCGCTTATCGGGGAGGGTAAGTGTGTGGACTTGGGTGAAATCATATCAGGAAAGGAAGCCCTCGACAGGATCGGACTGAAGCCTGTTACGCTTGGTCCCAAGGAGGGGCTTGCCCTTATTAACGGTACGCAGACCATGACAGCCATTACTTCACTGGCATACATCGAATCGTGCAGACTGGCGGATGCCGCCGATGCCGCGGCAGCGATGTCTCTCGAAGTGCTTCTGGGCACAACGCTGCCTCTGGGCAGAGAACTGATAAACCTCAGGCCTCACAGAGGGGCAATCGAAACCGCAGAGAACCTCAGGGCTCTCATACGGGACAGCGAGATCCTCACATCACATAAAGCCTGCGAAAAGGTTCAGGACGCTTACTCGCTCAGGTGTGTTCCCCAGGTTCACGGAGCAACCAGGGATGCCCTGCGCTACATTGAGTCGATCCTCTCAGTTGAGCTCGCATCGGTAACTGATAACCCTCTTCTGATGGATGACGGCACATTTGTAAGCGGAGGGAATTTCCACGGGCAGCCCGTAGCCTTTGCCGCGGATCATCTATCACTTTGCGTGGCGGAACTGGCTGATATTTCCGAAAGACGTATCGAAAGGCTCCTTAACCCGGATCTCAGCGGATTACCAGCTTTTCTTTCTCCCGATCCTGGAATTAACTCCGGTTTCATGATAGCCCAGTACACCGCCGCTTCCCTCGTAAGCGAAAACAAGGTTCTGGCCCATCCTGCCAGTGTGGACAGTATACCTGTGAGCGGCTCACAGGAGGATCATGTATCCATGGGCACTACAGCTGCCTACCAGGCTTTGAGCGTAGTTGAGAACTCAACCTATGTGGTCGCTACCGAGCTTGTATGCGCCGCCCAGGCCGCGGAGTTCATCCACAGAGGCAAGCATGGTCGCGGGACATGCAGGATATATAAAGCTATCCGCGAAAAGGTTGAACCGCTTGCTGAGGACAGGCAGTTTGCAGAAGATATCGAAGCTGTAGCGGAGATGGTATCATCCGGTGTATTCAGCGAAATACTGAATTTAATTAGGGACGGAGGGAATTTATTCTGAATTCGTGAATAATATGTATTTCTGACTTAGAATTTGGACATATTATTTCCTGATTGCAAATAAAATACCTCCGTCCCTATTTATTATGCTTCGTAAAGGCCGGGTGCGCGGGATGGTGAGCTGCTTCCGGAGCTCATATCGAAGCCCGATTCCTCAAGATCCCTCTCTATTTTCTCCGGATCCTCTCCCGCTTCCAGCCTTGAGAGGGCTTCGTTGACTTCGGGTCCGAGATCCTCTCCCATTTCGTCTGCCATACGGCGGATAGCACTGGCCATAGCTTTTGGATCTTCAGTATCAAGCCCGGCCAGGGAGGGATCATCGGCCATATCCTCGATCGAGGATGAGCCGCTTTTGACGGAAAACGTACTCATAACCTTTTCCATTCTATCACCTTCTCCGCATTCGGGGCAGACCGGAGCCGTACTGCCCGAAGGATTCCTTACGAGGAATTGAAATATCGTGTTGCATCGCCTGCAGAGGTATTCATAGATGGGCATTATCCGCTCCCTTTAAGTATTCCGTGATGCTCAAGAAAGAGCCTGTGAATCCTGCAGTCGGTCGTCAGCTCCGGATGGAAGGATGAGAGCCAGAGATTATTCTGTCTGAGAAGAACGGGGCCGTCTTCAACACTGCTGAGAACTTCAACATTGCCTGAGAGAGGCAGCAGAAGGGGGGCTCTGATGAAAACCCCTTTGAAAGGTTCGCAGAGGCCGGTTACATCGATGGATTCTACAAAACTGCTTGTCTGACGGCCGAAGTAGTTCCTGACAGCTTTCACATCGGCAAGCCCGAGGCTGCTCTGTTTAACTTCATGCTCCTTTTCGTCTATCTCCTTTGAAAGAAGCACAGCACCGGCACAAGTGCCGAATATGGGGAATCCAGCCTCTCCCATTGCTATGAGAGGACGGGTAAGTTCCCATCTGTTCAAAAGTGAGATAAGGGTTGTCGATTCTCCGCCTGGAAGAATAATCGCGGAGATGGATTCCAGTTCATCCGGAGTTCGAATCTCATTAACATCGCACCCCAGTTTCATGAGGATAGAGATATGCTCCGCTACACCGCCCTGAAGGGCAAGAACCCCTACTGTAGGCAAGATTTACCAGCCCCTGTTAGCCATTCGTTCTTCATCTGGAAGCGTGGAAATGTTAATTCCCACCATCGCTTCTCCAAGATTTCTGGATATTTCGGCGAGCACTTCAGGTGAATCAAATCTGCTTACTGCTTCGACTATGGCTCTTGCCCGCTTCTGGGGATTACCGCTTTTGAATATCCCGCTGCCGACAAAAACCCCATCCAGACCAAGCTGCATCATTAATGCCGCATCTGCGGGTGTAGCTATTCCTCCAGCCGCGAAGTTCACGACCGGAAGGCATCCATTTTCATGAACATATTTTACGAGGTCGTAAGGAGCACCCATTTCCTTGGCGATCGTCATCAATTCCTCAACAGGGGTAACCCTGAGTTTCCTGATGGATCCCAGTACTGCCCTGGCATGTCTGACAGCCTCTACCACGTTACCTGTACCTGCTTCTCCCTTGGTGCGGATCATTGCGGCGCCTTCGCTTATCCTTCTTAATGCTTCTCCTAAATTGGTGGCTCCGCATACGAACGGTACACTGAAATCGTGTTTGTTGACATGGTTTTTCTCATCGGCTGGAGTGAGTACCTCGGATTCATCGATGTAATCGATCTGCATCGCTTGAAGGATCTGGGCTTCTACGAAGTGTCCTATCCTGCATTTAGCCATGACAGGAATGTTAACCTCCTCCTGGATGCCTTTTATCATATCAGGGTCGGACATTCTGGCAACACCGCCCTGGCTTCGAATGTCGGAGGGAACTCTTTCCAGCGCCATCACAGCCACTGCTCCAGCTTCCTGTGCGATCCGGGCATGTTCCGGAGTGACAACATCCATTATCACTCCGCCCTTGAGCATCTGAGCCAGTCCCCTTTTTGCTTCCCAGGTTCCTTCTTTTCTTGCGTTTTTCATGGAATTTCCTCTTCTGTAAACATTTTAAATAAATTCATTTCGTAATGCCGCCACAGAGAATCAGCGATAAGAAGCTCATTCTCAAGTTCGATGCATACGGAGTGATCGGGAACAACTGTTTCATGATAGGTTCGCTGTATATCAGAAAAAACTCTCAGGTATGCAGCAGAAGAATCAAGGTAGGATAACCATGCCTCTGCGATGCTGTCCGGGAATACCGCTACAAGGGTTTCTGCTTCACAGATTGCTGCGTCAGCTCTTATCCATGCAAGATCCAGAACCCACAGTCTCACAGGTGTATCCGGATAGACAGGGCACTCGGGCACAGCTTCGAGATATGCGTCCATAAGACCGGAGATCTCACGGTCGAAGTTCACAATGAACTGCATGATCGCAGGTTCGGGAATCATGGTCTGATCAGCATACATTTCAACTGGCAGAAGCCCAAGAACGAGAATAGACATTATTGTTTTCATAGTAATGCAAATATAGGGATTTTGCACACTATCGTACCAATACATGCCAGGAGCGTGTCCGGGGTCTTTCCAGATCGATAGTGCAGTTGTAGATTAAGAATATATGAAATTCGTTGCACCAGACCGCAGGCGCCTGGTGAACTCATGAAAATGTGATTCGATCCATTACAGAAAGTGAGTTCCACTTTGAAGACAGTACTGTCTGTTCTTCTGATCATATCGGTATCCAATGGAGAGATATGTTCCGATCTCCAGGCGATCGGGGTGCCCGCGCATTCCGCATATCTGCAGGACAGCATGCTTGTGGTTGCAATGTCAGGTTCACTGGCCGAGGGTGATTCCCTCCTGAAGCATTACGGAGGCATCTTCTTTGTGGCGGTCGACAGTATCGTAGTCGGCTGGGATGTTTTCGGAATCGCGGTTGAACTGGACGAGGCCACTCTGGTATTTCGAACGTGTGATATGGTTGAGCTGTTCGAATGGATATCGGAAAGCAGTGATGACGAGGCAATAGCTGAATGGGTTCTTAATCATACCAGAGTTGTCAGGGATACCACTGAGTCAGATCAGCCATAGCATGTCAGGCTAAACGCCACCCTTGCCAAAGAGTATTACAGGAAAGGTCTTCAGGATCAGACGAACACTAATGCCATCGGTTCTGGAAAGTACGTAGATGAAATCCAGGAACTGTGATTTCTCAAAACCGAGCCTGCTCCTGCCATATACCTGCCATATTCCTGTCAGGCCCGGTTTAACAGTGAACCGCTGCTGCATCCATTCCTTTTTATAGTATTCCAGTTCGTAATCTATGCACGGTCGCGGTCCGACAATGCTCATATCGCCTCTGAGGACATTCAGAATCTGTGGAAGCTCATCCACTGATGTCTTCCTGATTATCTTTCCGATGGGGGTAAGTGCCCTTGTGCTGACAGTTTTGAATACTTCACCATTTTTTGATTTTACCGCCGCATCTCCATTTACATATTTCATGAAGTACTTCTTATGTATACTCTTCCTGTCATCAATATTAACCCGCATTGATCTGAACTTAAAGAAACTGAAGGCTTTCTTCATGTAACCTATCCTGGTCTGCTTATACAGTACTCCGCCGGGGCTTGAAAGGGCTATGGCAGGGATTGTAACAGCGATTACCGGCATAAAAAGAAGCAGGCCGGCAATGGCTATGATGATATCACTTACCCGCCAGAGAACTCTTGATACTCTTGTCCATTCCAGGGAGCAGAATGAGAGAGCTCCGTAACTGCCGATAGATACCCATGGATCGAAGTAACCAAGCTCGATAATCCTTCTTGAATAAATGGTGAAAGGAACTCCAGAACGCCCTGCAAGCAGCGAGAAACGTGCTATGAAATTGAAATCCTCCTCTTCAAAAACCATTACAAATCCTGAAGCTTTTTCAGTTTCAAGAATATCCATGCATAGGGTGTGACGCTCATCAGGATCGTCAGGCAGGGGATCGGAATGTATCTTCAAGTCAAGAATGGTTCTGTATACCAGTGATTTCAGAAGGGTTGTCCTGATTTTCAGGCAAATGGTCTCATCGCCGAATAAGATCAGCGGTATCTTCTCGAACCTCAGAACTCTTATCAACAGGTAGAATACCCGGGGTACGATCAGCAGCCTGGTTATTATGGTAAATGCAAACCAGAATATCATCATTATGAAAACGGCAAGTCTGCTGCAGATGAAGATCCCCGAAGGAAAGTGAGTAACAAAAAGGACAACGATGAAGAATACTGAAATCGTGACGATCATCCTGATGGTTCTGAAGATATTCATAGCTTTGTTCACAGTTGTTCTTACAGCGTACAGATCTTCCACCATCATCAGCAGTACTTCAGCTATCGCAAGGAAGAGCCATGTTCCGGCAATTGCGGAGAAGGGGACCGAAGCAGTGTAGATCGAACCGAACCGCATTTGAACCGCGAGAAGGATTGCAAGCGCCAGTATCAGAAAATCGCATATAAGGAGTGTAAAGAAGTAGAGTCTGTTCAGATGGCAATTCTGTCTGAAGGGCAAATCATTCCTTCTTCGAGAAATATGATCTCACTGCTCGAGCAACGATAACCTGCTGATCTTCCGTGATATCGGGGAACATGGGAAGTGTCAGGTTGTTTGAACTGTTCCATTCCGATACAGGGAAGTCCCCGTTTTCGTAGCCAAGGTATGAATATGCTTTCTGGGTATGAAGCGGAAATGGATAATGCAGCCCGGAAGCTACTTCCGAATTGGACAGAAACTCTCTCAATTCATCACGTTCCGGTGTATGCAAGGCGTAGAGATGGTATACATGCCTTGCGTCTCCTGCCTCGCAGGGAAGTACGACGGGAAGCCCGGAAAGGAGTTCGTTGTACCTTCCTGCCGCTTCTCTTCTTCTGTCGTTCCATTGAGAGATGTATCTGGATTTTACACCCAGTACAGCGCCCTGAAATGCGGACATTCTGTAATTGTGCCCGATGAAATCGTAGTGGTATTTTTCTCTCGAACCGTGATCCCTCAGGGTTCTAACCCTTTGAGCGATATCCTCAGAATTCGTGGTTACCGCACCGCCTTCACCGAATGCGCCAAGGTTTTTCCCGGGGTAGAAACTGAATGCAGCTGCGGTGCCGAAACTTCCCGCAGCTCTTCCATTCCTTGAGGCATTCACGGACTGGCAGGCATCTTCAAAAAGCAGAAGACCGTAACGTTCTGAGATCTTCTCCAGCTCCGGCATTGCAGCAGGCTGTCCGTAAAGGTCTACAGCCAGAATTCCCCTTATCCGGGCACCTGTTTTCGGATCAACGGGAGTGCCGTCTGCTGAACAGGACTCAAGAAAACTCTCGACCTTTTCGGGTGAGAGGTTAAGAGTATCCTTATCCACATCCACAAAAACCGGGACATGACCGGCCAGCACAATACCCTCCGCGGAGGCTGTGAAAGTGTTTGGAGGGACGATGATTCCGCTGCCCGGAGGCAGGTCAGCGGCCCAAATCATGATGTGCACCGCAGCTGTTCCGCTTGAAACGGCTACGCAGTACTTCGTTCCGGCTATTTCAGCGAACTTCTCTTCGAATGCGGCAACCTTCGGGCCGAGAACGTAATAGCATGTATCAAGCACTTCTGTGAGTTCACTTACGATTTCGTCCTTTATCTGATTGTATTGCGTTTTAAGATCAAGGAATGGTACGGACATCTGTGTTACCTCCAGATTGAATTGAGAACTATTTTATTCTCGAGTAATCTACTACGCTAACCTTGTTCAGTCATCATCCGAAGGATAGATTTGCCTGATGAGAGCAATAACACATATTTCGGCAAGTACCGGTGCCGCAATTATCGCCGGCGTGGTCAGTGAACCTGCTGCAGCTGTAGGAATACTTCTTTTCGGCGGTTTTCTGGATGTGGATCATATAGGGCACTTTGTCGCTTCCGGGCTGCCCCCCGATCCACTCGTGTTTTTTCACAGCATTTTCAGGAACGAAAAGCAGCTGGAGGATAGATACTCGATAAAGCGCGGCATTCCGTCGAACTGGATATTCCCTGCGCTTCATTCTATTGAATTTGCGTTTCTGGTGAGCGGTATGGGTGCAATACTGGGCGAGCAGCTGCTGCTGTGGGGCGGAGCAGGAGTCATTCTCCACCTGCTGATGGACATTAAGTGCTACCCCTGCAGCCCGGAATTCTTTTCGATGATCTGGCGGATTTCACACAAAAAACTATTACTCCGGGCATGGGCTTTCCACAGATCGAAAGTTAACTGGTAGTATTCTATTTAACCAGTATCCAATTGGAGTACCCGCCTATTTTTCTTCCAATGAATCGTTCAAGAGCGGAGTGTATTCTGCACCAGAGTTGAAGATGTTCATGATCAGGAGGATTGTCCGGGGTGCAGTAATCCTCTGCCTTCCAGTCCTTGTTATCTATCCGCTCCCGCATCACCGCGGGATGCGTCCCGGTGAATAGAGGAATTTTATCAAGAGGGCCGTAATCCCAGGGTTGGCCGGGATCGGAATGTCTCTCTTTTACCCATTGTTCATCATGATGCAGGCTGTCCAGGGCAATCGTTTTCTTTCTCATTGTGTCAGGATGACGGACCCATCCGTAATGGTATATCCAGGAGCCACAGTCAGCAACCCGGAGTTTATTCCCATCTTTTCTGAAACTCTGAGCGCTTTTCCAGCTCCTTATGTTCCTGCCGTTCTTTATTGCCCGAATGTCCCTGTCGTACCAGTTGTGCCCCCTGTGAACCCTGTTGTAGTCTCCCCAGAAGTGATTGTAGTGGAAGAGAAGCCCATCAACATCTTCCCTGGAATTGTATTCCTCCATGGAATCGACTAGCGCCTGGAAATCTTCTTCATGTATTACTTCATCGGCTTGAAGGTAGAGGCACCAGGGATATCTGCAGTGATCAAGCGCAATGTTCGTCTGATCAGCGTTGGTCGCGCCTGCCACGAATCTGTCAGGGTTCCAGTCGGTCTCGATTATCCTGATCTTCGGGTCGTCGATGCTTTTGATAACCTCGAGGGTGTTATCGGTGCAGTCACCAACATTGACAATGTACTCATCGACTATCGGTAGAGCTGACCTGATGGATTCCTCTATGGGGTAATCGAGACGGATGGCATCCCTGACGAATGTGAATCCCGATATTTTGATCTTCTTTTCCAGAATCTTCCTCCGCCTGGCTATGGTCGGTTAGAAAGCACTTTTTATACCCGCCCATGTACCGGACTGCAGCTCCATGGCACTCCCGTATGCGGTGACAACCATACTATGTATCTTCCAGTTTATGGACGCATATTCAAACGGACCAGCATCAGCCTCTGCATGAAAATAAAAACCAAGATAAGTCCCGTCCGGCGGATCTATTATCGAGTATACGATGGGATCATTGTCCGTAATGGAACTGTACCAGAACACATGCTCATCGTATATGAGGCCTCCCCCTATCGTTGTCGATGATATCCAGAATTGGCCTCCAGCCCCACCCTCATCGGTGGCCGCGCTCAGAACGTGCTCGATGTGAACTACAACGGAATCAGCTCCGTCAGGCACAAAATAGTATACTTGAGGTGGATACAAAGAGGAACTCATATCGCACTCCCAGAATTCACCGACAGAGTAATGTTGTGCTTTCGCCCCTGGATTATTGAATGTCCATCGGTCGTTGTGCCAGCCAGGCGGCAGCTCTTCAAAGACAGTTTCAAATATGACGCAGTCGGCAAAGGATGAACACGCAAATAATACAAGAATACTGAATAGAATGGATTTCATACTTCCCTCTTTCACCAGTTTCTGTTTGTCCTGTATAACTATAGTTTACTTTTACATGAAAGAAAACGGGGAAGGGGCGGGAGGGGCGGGAGAGATCCCGCCCCTGCTTTCTAAATCAGCTGAGGTTACCAGGTCTTCTGGAAATTGAGCTGAACCTGAATTGAACCTGCTCCATCCGGCGGAGCGGTGATATTCAATCCTTCGAGAACTTCGCTCAGGTCATCATCAATATCACTGTCAAGGCCTCTGCCGATCAGTGAAACGCTGATTACATTACCAGCGCCGTCGATCTCAATACTAAATGTGACTGTGCCTGCAGGCCAGAGGTCGGCATCCTCAATTCCGTCAAGATAGTTCTGGTACACTTCAGTCATATCCGTGAGGAGTTCCCGTGCTGCGGAACGAACAACCGATGGAAGCAGTCCCAGTGTGGGGGAGGCGGATACAAGGCTGACGCTGCCGAACCAGGCAGTCTGTTCGTACTCGTAATACTCGCCGGCAGTTATTTCTTCACATGCGTCGTAAGATATACAAGCCTCTACACCTGAAATGGATACAGGTGCCTGCGCGGTTCTGGCAAGGCTTCCTCCGTTGGAGTAGCGCACTGTCTCCCCCTGTGCGGTGCCGAATACACCTTCGTACGAAACACCATCGGGCATGTTGACGGGAACGTGGACAGTTACAGGATTGCCATCTGGGCCTGTTCTTATCTCTTCGCATACAGCAACGAATGATGTGTACTCACTCATTATCTGATAGTCGAGAGCCGTATCGGTTATCTCATCTATGATGTCCTGATTCTGCTCGATGTAACCGTAGGAATTGTACATCTGTCGGTTGAGGTCGTGTATCTTCTTCCGTGCCCAGAGAGTGGCTATGACATCGTTGCCTTCCTCGTTTGCTGAAAGTACAACCTGAACATTTTCGTTCCAGCTGGAACCTGCTACAGTACCTGACAGGTGAACTGTTTCGCTTCCGGAGCCATCGTACTGTCCAACGATCACGAGAGGTTCTCCTGCGTACAGGTCAGGAATTCTGGAAGGATATACATCGTGAACATCGAGGTCGCCCCAGTCAATACTGATACCGACAAGGTACGGATCGTTGATCTTCTCGTATATCGCGTTTACAGCTTCGGCGGGGTCCTCGTTCAGCCCAACGTAATACGCATGCCCTCGTCCTTCTTCAGCCAGACCCTCTATGAGGTATCTATTAGGGCTCGAACCGACTCCGATACTGAATAGCCTGGTATTCTCTCCGAGGGTACTTTGCAGTTCACCCAGTATCTCCGCTTCGTTACCGATGAAGCCATCGGTCAGGAAAATGACAAATCGCATTCTTTCAGGGTCTTCAGGATATCCGATGGCTGCCCTTACTCCTTCGATCATCATCGTTCCGCCGGTACCGCTCATGTTGTTGATGAAGCGGATTCCCTGCTCGATGTTGTGCTCAGTGTTGGTCAACGGGCTCCTGGACATGCTGCTTGCGATCTCGCTGAATCTCATGATCTGGAATGTGTCGTCCGGGTTCATGCCCTGAACGAACTGTCTGACCGTTTCCTTTGCAACATCCATAGGCTGACCGCCCATGGAACCGGAGCAGTCAACAACAAAGAACATCTCCTTGGGCGTTATCTCACTGATATCGATATCAGCGTCCGGCTGGAGGATGAGCATGAAGTGACCCCCCAGCTCACCATTGTGGGAGATAACTCCGGTCTGTATTCTGTCAGATGCCGTTGTATACCTCAGCACGAAATCCCTGTTGGGAATAACATCATCATCCTTGAGGGATATAGTGACATTCGCTGTTCTCCAGTTGAGATCGACGTCAACTTCGTGATTAATCGACTCGAAACCCACTATCTCGACACCCGGGTTGATAGTGACGGAAAGTTCAATGTCATACCCGGTTCTGGTTCCCTCCGGTACGATAGGAGGAGTGATCCGGTCAGCGTCTTCCACCGAAGTTGATACTGTATCCCTGCCGAATATTTCTCGCAGAAATTCGCCCGGGGGCACAAATCTCGGTCCCACTACCATCGGGAACACGATCTCGTATTCGCCATCGTCGTACTTCACAGGTGCTACGTAGCTTATCTCTATTACAATACTGTCGCCCGGCAGGATATTACCGACACTCTGCGTGAAGATGTTAGGGCGTTCCTGCTCGAGCAGGCTTGCGGTCTGACCGGATTCAATTGCCTGCTCGTAAATCTGACGGGCAAGATCCCTCTCGTGGATCTTTCCCTCGATGAATCTGTCACCTATCCACATGTTCATCCTGTCAACCGCCCCGCTTTGAGGGAGAGGGAATGTGTAGACGGCTTCAATAGGCTCGTCATAGGGGTTTCCATATACCTGGCGAACGGTTGCGCGCTGGAGATTTCCGCTTATGGTAATCTCAACATAAGTGTGCTCCAGAGGAAGCTCACCTATAACGCCTTCTTCTCCAACAATCTGCATCCTGCCTGCGCTCGATTCTTCCGCAGAATCTCCCGAGGAGAAAGCAGTTGCAGCAGCGAGGATAAGCAGTGTGATGATCAGATGTTTCATTTTTTCAGACCTCCATGTATAAGTTTACTGTTTTCGGTTCTGATACATTGAAGTGGGGTGGAGTATTCCATCATCAATAGTTCTATCGTGTTCTGGAAAGCTGGTTGTGCCTGCGGAAATTCAAGGTTGCAGGTAATTTGTCATACACTTATTTTTGTTTCTGACATTTTTCAGAGAGGTAATATGAAACTGTCTCTTGTTATCATCGCATTGAACGAAGAGGAGAGCATAGGGCGCTGCATCGGGAGTGTCTCCTTTGCCGGTGAGATAATAGTGGTTGATTGCGGAAGCACCGACTCAACTGCTGCAGTAGCGAAAAGCTGCGGCGCAAAAGTTTTGTTCCATGAATTCCAGAGTTTTTCAACTCAGAAACAATGGGCGATAGAGCAGGCTTCAGGCGACTGGGTACTAACGCTGGATGCCGATGAATTTCTGAACGATGAACTTGCGGGCGAGATATCATCTATAGTGAACAGTGAAGCCGCTCATTCAGGATTCCGCCTGCCATTTCGAATTCTGTATATGGAAAGGCTGATGCTTTTTGGTCCATGGTCCGGCGAGAGTCATCTGAGACTCTTTCGGAACGGACAGGCCGGTTTTCCCGATTCTGGTGTTCATGAAGGACTGAAATTACTTGAAGGGACCGAAGGAGTTTTAAAAAACGGTTACGTAGTTCACGAATCATATTCATCACTGAGCGATCAGATGCAGAAAATGCTGCAGTACAGTACACTATGGGCGAGGGAGGAGTTCGGTAAGGGCAGAAGGTCAGGTCCATTCCGGATAGTCTTCAGACCTGCCTGGAGGTTCATCAGCGCATACCTGCTGAGGGGCGGATTCCTGGAAGGTTTACCCGGGCTTGCAGCATCGATTATCTCGGCATATTACGTTTTTCTCAAGTGGACGATGCTGTATGAAATGAGGCATGATCAATGAAGAGAATTGGAATTATTATCTGTGACCGCTACCGGTCATGCGCGGGGGGAAAGTGCCTCAGGGCTCTTAGAAACCGCGAAGGAGCTTTTGAACTGTACAGGGGGGATGAGGTTGAGATAGTTGGTTACACAAGCTGCGGCGGATGCCCCGGAGGCAACGTGGAATACTCTCCTGCTGAGATGAAGAAGAACGGTGCTGATGTGATTCATCTTGCTACCGGGCTTCTTGTCGGATATCCGCCATGCCCGAGGATCAGGCAGTTCACAGAGTTCATAAAAACGGCATGGGGGCTGGATGTGGTTAGCGGCACACATCCCATTCCGCAGAACTACTATCTGAGGCATCGGGAGCTTGATACCTGGAATTCCACCTGGTGGGAAAATACTGTCAAGCACGTTCTCACGGATGAGAAAACACGTCTCGCATACGATTGATCATCGGATCTTCTGCGAAGAACTGAGCAAAGAGAAAACCGGGGAATTTACGCCCCGGTTTTCTGCAGATCTGACAGAAAGCTATCTGATAACGATCATGCTTGTTGATGCTGTGAATGATCCTGAAGATACTCTCACATAGTATAATCCAGAAGGTACTATCCTGCCGGAGCTGTCCTCAAGGTTCCACAGAAGGCTGTGGGAGCCTGAAGTCAGTTCATCTCTGGTTAGAGTCGTTACTATTCTTCCGGTTATATCAAACACGTCAACAGATGCAGGACCAGCCTGGGCAAGACTGAAACTGATTGCAGTATTGCAGGCAGCCGGGTTTGGAGAAACGGGCCCGAGGCTGTTTACACATGCGGTTCCGCCTTCGGGTTCACTTATGCCAACGTTTGTAACAGCAATGGTTCCATCGAACGTGTTGTGATTGTGAGCCCACACGTATATATCTATGGTTCCGATAGTTGCGGGGTTAACGAAGATATCCGCGACACCGGAAGCATTCGTGTATGCAACCTCGTAAACTTCGCCGGTCTGCCAGTTACCTTTCTGAAGGCATACACGGGCATCGGCAAGAGGACTTCCGCTGCTCACAACTTCCACATGGATCTCTCCTGCGCTGCTGATGCTTGCAGTATGCGTAACAGACATGTTTATAGCTTCAAGTGTCCACATCGGGAGTTCGGGATCACCGAACAGGTTATAGGTTTTCAGACACCAGTCCAGAGTCTCTACTTCACTGCCCCCGAGATCGAAGCTGTCTTCAAACGCGGATGGCGGAGTGAAATAATCCATGCTTGTCAGGTGAGCCATGCCGAGTTCGTGGATATCCTCAAGGAAGAACTTGTAGTAGAACTTCTCGCATAAACGTTCGCTGGGTCCCATGCCCGGCTCTCCGTAATGTCCCCAGCCGTATCTGGCGTTCATCGCAACAAAACCGCCGCCGTTCGGGCTGGCCTGCCACGCATCGCTGAAGCATTCAGAACCATCCAGATGACCGGTGGAACAGCATATTGCATTGAGGATAGCAACACTGTTTTCTGAGGAGATATTGGTAAGGCTCAGAACATCACTGACAGAATAGCTGCCGCCGGGTACCGAGAAAGAGGTTTCGCTGCCGTGAGCGGCAACATAGACATGGTGGGGTCCGGCGTTGAACATCTCGTGGGTGATCGCATGGCTGTTGCTGCTGGTCGATTCGTAGCATTTTTCAATTTCCCAGTAGCCAGGTACATAGGCATTGATCATCTCCGCGCTGGCACTTCCGTAATAAGGAGGGGAGAAAAGAAGTTCAGTGCTGTGACCGATACGCATTTCAACGGGAGCCGTATCGAAATAATCATCTCCCCCTGACCATGATATCATGTGTTCGTAAAATAGAACCTTGTCAATAAAGAGTTCTGCTTCACCTGTTGAATTTACACTGGCTCTTCCAACCCAGAGATCAGGATGATAATCGATGTTATCGGCAGGTTCTCCCCAGACGTGGTTGTAGTTGATATCCCAGAGATCGGCGCCCGGTGCGGTGTCATTTATGTCAGAGAAATAGAGATCACTGGGTGCATTCACAGTTGATGAGGATGCTGACATATAGACGTCTCTGCACGCAATCTTATCATCATCTCCGACTATAAGGACATAATCGGTTCCCTCGTCGCGGCAATCGGTCAGGAAGGCGCGCATTTCCTGCTGCAGATCCCAGCAGCTGTACTGGGACTGGATCCAGGTTGTCGTATAGATGTTGGTGGGTATACCCTTGGCGGTTTTCCAGGCGGCCAGATCCTCCATAATGGTCTCGTAATCGGGATGGGTGATGATGACATACTGACCGTAAAGAAGATCTTTCGCATCAACCAGAGTTGCGCCGGAAGATGAAACATCCATGGGGTTGATAACCATTCGGCGGACGATTTCCTGAGCTCTGAGCTCACTGGTTTCGGTACGTCTGCTTACGAGGCTCACTGAAGGATCGGTTTCATATTCTACTTCGATAACAAGATTACTGAGGATTTCAAGCTGTTCGGTTACCGGGTTCCAGTGAGCCGGATAAACAGTCACGTAAGCTACCGGAATGCCCCAGAGTACACTTGAACTGTTCAGTTCAACGGAGGCAGAGGGATAGAACTCGTTACGTCCGTAGATGTGAATATCGGGTTCTGCAGGCTGAGCCAGCTCCGGTCTTGACAGTGGATAACATCCCGATGAGGGTGTTACGTAATGTGGTCCGTCTATGGCCTGGTAATGTTCATCGATGATGTTAAAACCTGTAGCCCTGCAACCGGTCGGCAGAGCGATCTGAACCGGCAGAATAGGGAGACCAGGTTCTCCCGGAGTGTAGGTTGTGTACGCCTTAGGATACGTTACTGAAGTACACACACCTCTATCTATGACTGAGAGCTCGGAGGGATCCAGGGGGACGTTCACTATCATGCTGCCGGCTGAGACTAACGCTGACAGCAGAAATAGAACAATCGGGCAGGAGATTATTTTCATACTTGTTCCTTCCATGATTTAGCGAAATTCAAACAATCAATATTGCAGATAATGTGCGGAATAATTCTAAATCACATCTATTTGTCCGTCATCACCTATTTTAAGTAAGAATACATTGAGCAAAGCCATCCTGTCAAGCACAGGTCAAATGCCTGAGATGATATTAGTTTCCGGTATTGATTATCGATCCGGGCAGTCCATAAATCTCCAGCTGCGAGGTTGTGTCGCCAGGAATGTACAGCTTCAGTGTGAACGGCTGATCTGAAGGCAGACCGAAATGCAGCAGTCCTCCATTCTGGCTTGTCGTTCCGCTTCCTCCTTCAACCTGACGCATAAGTGTTACACCCTGCTGTTCAAGTATGATGATGCAGCCTGTTCCGGAAAGATTAACTCCCTCCGGAGGGTCCACATTCACGAGCGTCCAGTTCCCGCCCGCCCCGACATTTTCCAGAAGCGTGGGGCCATCTCCCGAACCCACTGCAAGATCCAGTCTTCCATCAAAGTTGTAATCCGCCGCCGCCGCTCCCCAGCCGTTGAAGACCCTGGCTCCTGCAAGCCAGGTGACATCCTCGAAAGTTCCGTCCCCCTGGTTCAGGTAGAGAAAACTGCGTCTGCCCGAGTATATCGAAGTAACGAAAAGGTCAAGCCATCCATCGTTGTTGAAATCCCCCCATAGAGGATTGGAATGCGTTTCCTCGAATCTGATGCCGGCAATGCTTCTGATATCTGTGAAATACCCGTCCCGCTGTTCGTAGAGCATGCTTCTGTCTGAGAGGGTTATGTACCGGGGATGGGCAAGGTTGGCCGAGAAAAGATCCCAGTCTCCATCATTGTCAAAATCACCCCAGGCACTTCCTATCGTATGTCCCCACCAGCCGTCGACTTCTACTCCGGCAATACCCCTCTGGAGAGCGGAACTGACTGCAGTACCCTCTTCGTTCTCCCATAGGAAATTCTCCTGGAGCCGGTAATTGGACACGAAAATGTCAATATCACCATCCAGGTCAAAATCACAGGGACTCACTCCTCTTCCGCAGAGGTGTTCTCCAAGGAACGGCACCATTCCGATACTGTCGCCCGCTTCTGTGAAGCCATTTTCGCTTCCCAGATAGAATGCGTCTGCGGTCCCCGAGCCCCGGCCGCCGGCTCTTTCGTAACTGGCAAGATAGAGGTCCAGCCAGCCGTCCGCATTCCAGTCAAGAAGGGCGACTCCCTCCACACTTGATTCAGTTGTGCTTA
>JAUVIR010000066.1 GCA_030592645.1 Candidatus Fermentibacterota bacterium
CTCTTTCTGGGTCATGCGATTTTTGCTTGTTGAGAAATCCTCGGAAGATCTGCCAGGAGAAGAAGGAAGGGTGTATCCAGGTCTATTCTCTTTTCCCGCGAGAAATTGAGAATTCCTTGTAGCAGCCCTTATGACCTTTTTGATACTCTCGTCATCGATTATGGGATTGGACGCAAATCCCCAGACGCCCTTACTGAAGGTCCTGGCGGAAACACCGCTTCCTGCGGACCTGCTGTTTCCCATAACATCACCGTTAACAATAGCAACATTGAGTGATCTGTTCTCCTGGGCACGCAGTTCAGTGTATTCGGAGAAAAGGCTAGTATAACTGCCAAGCTCTACCGGTTTCATAGCTGTCCT
This sequence comes from Candidatus Fermentibacterota bacterium, assembly GCA_030592645.1. Lineage (GTDB taxonomy): Bacteria > Fermentibacterota > Fermentibacteria > Fermentibacterales > JCC-6 > Aegiribacteria. The sequence goes on from JAUVIR010000066.1 coordinate 361, forward strand.
TCCAGTGATTGAATCAGGGGATCTGGTGGATGTTCCCAAAGTATTTCGCCACACGATGATTATACACTGGATATGCAAATCGTAAAAAAACTGGTTAAATATGCTGATCACTGGTATTATTCATGTTCAGGTGCGTTACCGGTGAGATTACAGCCGGTGACCCTCTTTTCTGATTTGAATACTCTGGAGTGAGATGAAGTATATTCTTGAGCATTGGGCGCTTATCCTCCTGTCCGCACTGACGATCCTGCTTGTTATGCTGATACTTGATACTTCCTGGCCGGTTGCTTATGTGTATGTTGTATCCACTCCTTCGGGAGCTACAGTATCAGATCGTGATGATTTCTCATGGACGACTCCGGTACTTATCCCGGTTCAGCATGGTGGTTTGCACATTGAGGTATCCCATCCGGGAAGGGTTTCTGTTGATACTGTTCTTTCACCGGAAATGTCTGATCAGGCGGTTCATATTTCACTCCCATACAGGTTTTCTGTGGAGATTTCCACTGAACCCTCCGGTGCATCCGTTATTCTGGATAACACCGTTATCGGTAACACTCCTGTGAGTGTCAGTGTTTATGAACCGGGCATTCACCGCCTGAGTCTTTCTCTTCAGAGTATGATCATGCTTGAGGATAGTTTTATACTGCTTGCTAATTCACCTGAAAGTCTGCACTATGTCCTTCCCAGGTTCCATCCGTCAGGCATGATTCTTATTCCACCTGAAGCTTCTGGAGCCTCTGATATCCTGCAAACTTACCTTATAGCAAGGTATGAAGTAACCAACATCGAATTCTGTGAATACCTCAGAATTCAGGAACCGGTTCCTGTGCGTGACACCACAAACCGGTGGGGACGTACAGATATACTTGAGAGTATGTTTCCCTCGGATTATCCATTACCATTTTATATAAACAGTTCCAGTGAGTGGACCGTTCATGATGGACTTGATGAATTTCCAATCGCAGGGCTGACCTTCAGAGCCGCCCAGGGATACTGCACATGGCTTACTTCGATGGATACATCAGGGATCACATTCAGATTGCCCACTGAACGTGAATGGCGCACAGCTGCTCTTGCGGGCAGCCGCGGGCCGTGGCCCTGGGGCTCAAGACGCCCTGACGGTAATCTTCTGAACCTCTCTGACAGCAGCGAGGATATGCTCCGCAGGCATCCATCGCTTGATGACGGGCACTCATTCTCCGCTCCGGCTGGAAGCTATCCGCCCAATAACTGGGGTCTGTTCGATATGGCAGGAAACGTGTGGGAGTACTGCCGGCCTGTCGGGACGGATTCACCTGTTGCAGCCATGGGAGGAAGCTGGCTATCTTCAATGGACGATTGCAGGTGTGATGCAATAATGTATCCCGATACCGGGCTTGGCTATCCATACATAGGATTCAGAGTTACCGCATTGATCGGTTCGCAGGAATAATTGAACACTGATTGAGCGCTCTTTTCATAAGTCTTCTCCTGTATTATTGATAGAGAATAGTGGGTAGGACTGATCACAACCATTGCAGTAAGGTGTAACTTATGAAATCTGAAATATTCGGTGGTGTCCTTCAAGATGTACCCGGTTTAGCAAACATACCTCAGGCTCTGATCACAGTAGCTGAGAGCCTGCCGGACAGAATTGCATTCAGTGAACCTGACAGAAATGGTAATTATCATTCAATAACTTACCGTGATCTAAGAAAAAAAGTTGATTCACTTGCCCGCGCTATTCTGGATATTAACGATAAGCCTGTTGTCGGTGTAACCGGTAACAACAGCATAGCATGGGCCATCACGTATCTTGCGACCTTGAGAGCAGGAGGAATCATCGTTCCTATTGACAGGGAACTACCTGTGCAGGAAATGCTTACGATAATCCATTATTCCGGTGCCAACATTCTTTTCTTCGATGAACGGTACGCAGAGGATTTCAGTGATAAACTCCCAGGTAGAAATATAAAGATGATAGTTATGAATACGGCTCACCTGGAGGGGATTCCGACCCATGACGATTTTATCCGCAAAGGATCGGGAAGTGCTACTGTGCTTCCTGATACATGGGATTGCGATGCACCTGCTTCCATCTGTTACACATCAGGTACAACTGGGCAGGCAAAGGGTGTAATGCTCTCGCAGAACAATATTCTCAGTAACATCAAACAGATGCACCGGGTTCTGATCCTGGAGGATGACGATGTATTCCTCTCGATACTTCCAGTACACCATACATTCGAGTGCACATGTGCCTTCCTTTTTCCAATCACCCATGGAGCCTCAATATATATCAGCAGAGGCATACGTTACGTAGCGGAGGATATGGTCAATTCCCGGGCTACCATTCTCCTTGCCGTTCCGCTGCTCTGGGAAGCTATGTACAGGAAGATTTTTGACGCTATACAGTCAATGAAAGGTGGAGCTTTCAAGTATCGCCTCGGTCTGACAATCTCCAGGGTTGGGGAGGTTTTAGGTAACAAGGGATTGAGGAAGAAAGTATTCTCCAAGGTTCATGATAAGCTGGGCGGCCATATGAGACTCTGTGTTTCCGGCGGAGCCGGCATTTCTCCGGCAGTTGTCGATGGTTTCATCAAGCTTGGATTCACATTTCTCCAGGGGTACGGATTAACCGAAACCTCCCCGATACTCTGCGTTAATACTATTGAGCACAATAGAATCGGATCTGTAGGACCTGCCCTGTACGGCATTACCATTAGAATAGATAACCCCGATATCGAGGGAAACGGCGAAATCCTTGCTAAGGGTCCCAATATAATGCTGGGTTACTTCAACAATCCCACGGCAACCGCTGAAGTTCTTTCGGACGATGGCTGGTTCAGCACGGGGGATTACGGTCATATCGACGATGATGGCTTCATCTTCATTACCGGGCGAAAGAAGAACGTGATAGTCTCTAAGAACGGGAAAAACGTATACCCCGAAGAGATAGAGATGGTCATCGGACTGGATTCGTATATCCTTGAATGCATGGTCGCGGGAAAGAAGACCGAAACCAAGGGCGAGGAAATATGGGTTATCTTTGTTCCGGATATGGAAAAATTCATCGAATACGCCGAGGAGCACGGTTTCAGTCTTACAACTGAGTACCTCGCGGAATACATGAGAAAGATTGTCCGGAGCTTCAATGCTGCTCAACCAATCTACAAGCGTATTGCCCGGTTTATCATCAGAGAAGACGAATTCCCTAAAACCACTACGAGAAAAGTACGTAGGAAGGAAGTTCTCAGGGAAGCCGGACTTGAGGAAGATATTTCCTATCACGTCTGAGTAGAACACTCTGATCAGTATATTGTGTTTCAATTCCCCGCTTATTATATAGTTAATTACGAGGAAATATATTCCGCTATTGAAAGGCATGATATGACAGAAGAAGTAAGAAGGTGTACACGCTGTATCCTTCCGGATAATTATCCAGGTATTGAGTTTGACGAGAAAGGCGTCTGTACAGTCTGCAGGGAGCATGATCGGGAATATTCGAACATTGACTGGGATGCAAGAAGGAAAAGACTGGAAAAAATACTTGACCGCTACAGGGGAAAGGGACAGAAGTACGATGTTCTCGTTCCTTTCAGTGGTGGCAAAGACAGTTCTTACACACTCTGGGTACTTAAGAACACGTATGGAATGCGTTGTCTCGCTTTCAATTTTGATAATGGATTTCTTGATCCCGGTGCACTTGCATTCGCGAAGAAGTCGGCTGCGAGGCTTGGCGTGGATCTTATTACATATTCTCCGAGCTTTGACCTTCTGAAGAAGGTCTACAGCCGAGCTCTGGAGACTACGGGTGAATTCTGCACGGCATGCGTTGTCATGATGCCTACAGCTATATTCCGGGCTGCCGATACACAGGGGATAAGGCTGATCGCAGCTGGGTTTTCCGATATGCTTGAAGCTCCACCGTCCTGGTCATCGTTCATGGACAGGGTCAAATTCCGAAATATAATGAAGGATGCCATTCCTTTGAAGGAACTGAAATGGGACTACTTTTTCCCTTCATGGAAGAGGATGTTCAAAGTTAAGCAGATCAACCTTCCAGATTTTATTGAATGGGACCTGACGTCGATATACGAAACGCTCAACAGAGAGCTTGATTTCGGGAAATCCATGGCTGATGTAAGATACGATTGTCTGGGTACACCACATTCCAGTTATCTCTTTAAAACCAGAACAGGCATAGGGAAGTATGAATATCTATACGCCAATATGGTCAGGTGCGGAGTAATCTCCCGGGAGGAAGCATTGAAAACTGTTGATGAGCGTGAACCTAAACACGCTCCGGAGGGATTTGATGAATTCCTTGCATCGCTCGGATGCGACATTTCGGTAATGGATGGAATCAAGGAGAAATCTATCTTCAATTTCAAAGGGCGGAACAGCACTGTTCGAAAACTGGCCATTAAGATTAGGGAAATGCTTCCGTGAGTTCAAACCTTCTCTTCTGACATCCCCGGATAGGCAGTTTCGAATATAGAAGGTATCTGTCAGAATCTATATGTGGTATATCCAAAAACCCATTACCACTATATGATGAGGCTGGCATCCAAACAAATGCAGTCTTATACTATATAGTGTATGTCTAAAATAATTATCACATAACATATGGTGTAAAATGACAGAAAAACTCATGCAGGAATCGCAGATCTATGACGAGAGTAAAGTAAAAACTCTCTCCTCAATAGAGCATATTCGCCTCAGAACTGGAATGTACATCGGTCGTCTCGGTAACGGTACGCATCCTGATGATGGGATCTATGTTCTTTTCAAGGAAGTCATGGATAATTCTGTTGACGAGTACATTATGGGATACGGCAAGCGTATCAGAATTTCCAGTGACAGAACATCCCTGACAGTACGCGACTATGGAAGAGGGATTCCTCTTGGTAAGCTGGTAGAGTGTGTTTCGCAGATAAATACAGGGGCAAAATACAATACTGATGTTTTCATGTTCAGTGTCGGGCTGAACGGCATAGGTACCAAGGCAGTGAACGCTCTCTCGGAGAATTTCAGAGTAGTTGCGTACAGGGAAGGTAATTATCGTGAGGTTGTTTATTGCCGCGGAGAACTCATCAGTGATGAGAGCGGAAAATCCTCAAAAAGAAACGGTACCCTGGTCGAATTCACTCCTGACAGGGAGATATTCGGTGATTTCTCCTTCCGGGAAGAATTTCTTCAGGACAGGTGCCAGCATTACACTCACCTGAATGCCGGCCTCAGGATTCGACTGAATGGTACGGATTTTATCTCCGAAGATGGTTTGATGGATCTTCTTCACGATGAAGCGGGAGAATCGGCAATGTATCCGGTTGTGTTTTTCAGAGATAAGACCCTTGAATTCGCTTTGACACACACTTGTGATTTCGGTGAACGCTACCTCTCATTTGCCAACGGTCAGTATACCTCAAGCGGTGGAACGCACCTCTCCGCTTTTAAAGAGGGTATAACAAAAGGCATCAATTCCTACACTGGGGAAAGCTATTCAAGCCAGGATGTGAGGGAGGGGATTATCGCCGCTGTTTCCATACGTATCAAGGAACCTGTTTTCGAATCACAGACCAAGACCAGGCTGGGCAACAACGATATAAGAGGCTGGATAGTCAACACGGTAAAAACCGAGCTGGAGAAGCATCTGCACAAGAATCCGGAAAGTGCCTCGATCCTGGTCAACAAAGTCAAGATCAATGAGAAAGTCCGTACCGAGCTCTCCAACGTTAAGAAAAAGGCGAAACAGAGGGCAAGACAGGTTGCTCTTAGAATACCTCATCTGAAGGACTGCAAGATTCACTACGGAGACGATAACAAAAGGGCCGAGGAAACAACGATTTTCCTGACCGAGGGCGCAAGTGCCGCAGGAAGTATCATTTCAAGCCGGGATGTTCAGACGCAGGCGGTATTTGCCCTCAAGGGAAAACCGCTTAACTGCTTCGGCAAAAGACAGGATACGGTCTACAAGAACGAGGAGATTTACAATGTCATGCGTGCTCTGAATATCGAGAACGATCTCGAGGGTTTGAGATACAACAGGATTATTCTTGCAACCGATGCGGATGTTGATGGCATGCACATACGAAATCTCCTTCTGACACTGTTTCTTCACTTCTTTGAGGGTCTTGTACTGGACGAACACCTTTTCATTCTTGATACACCTCTGTTCCGCGTAAGGAACAAGAAGGAAACCGTTTACTGCTACAGCGAGAAGGAACGACAGAAAGCCCTGACCCGTCTAGGCGAGAAAGCTGAAATAACCAGATTCAAGGGACTCGGGGAAATATCACCGAAGGAATTCGGGCAGTTCATCGGTAAAGACATAAGACTGGAGCCGGTTCGTATAACAAGGCTGAAGGATATCCCGGAAATGCTGGATTTCTACATGGGACGAAACACACCTGAAAGACGTGAATTCATCATGGAGAACCTGGTATGAGCGAAACCAGCCTGAGAAGGTTGTACAAACGCTATTTTCTTGAATACGCTTCCTACGTTATCAAGGATCGTGCTATTCCTGATCTGGCTGACGGTCTCAAGCCGGTACAGAGAAGGATTTTATGGTCTCTATTCCAGAAGGATGACGGCAGATTCAGTAAAGTGGCCAATGTCATAGGTCATTGCATGCAGTTCCATCCCCACGGTGACAGATCTATAGGAGACGCGCTTGTATCCCTTGCAAACAGGGGGTTTTTCATCGAGAGACAGGGTAATTTTGGTAACATCTTCACAGGGGACAGTGCTTCTGCACCGAGGTACATAGAATGCAGGCTGACGGATCTTGCCCGTGAGACCCTGTTCAATAAAAGGATCACCGATTTCGAGCCCAGTTACGATGGGCGGAATCAGGAACCGGTACTTCTGCCTGCCAAGCTTCCAGTCCTGCTTCTTCTTGGAGCGGAAGGAATCGCGGTGGGGATGTCAACCAAAATACTTCCCCATAATTTCCAGGAGGTTCTTAAAGCCCAGATAGCATGTCTGCAGGAGAAGGATTTCAGACTGTACCCTGATTTTCCCCAGGGCGGACGGATCGATGTATCCGATTACGATGACGGCCGGGGAAGGATAAGGAACCGGGCAAAGATCGAGAAGAACGGCAACAAGAACCTGATCATAAGAGAACTTCCGTGGGGAACCACGACAGAATCTATAGTGAATTCCATTGAACTTGCGGCCAATAAGGGTAAGATAAAGATCTCCTCGATCGACGATTACACCACCGATACAGTCGAGATCAACGTGAGGCTTTCCCGCGGAGTCGGAATTGACGAAGGGCTTAAAAGGCTTTTCGCGCATACGGACTGCGAAACTACCACTTCTTCAAACATAGTTGTCATCCAGGACGGGGTTCCCGTTGAAACCACGATCACGGAGATGGTCCATTACTGTACCGGCAGACTGATAGAGATCCTGAAACTCGAGCTCAGGCTTGAGATCAGCGATTACACGGGGAGGCTGCATTGGCTGACGCTCGAGCAGATATTCATGGAGAACAGGCTCTACAAGAATATCGAGGAATGCACTTCCTGGGATAATGTAAGAGATACAGTTCTCCGGAGCCTGAAGCCGTTTACGGAAAAGATCAATCTGGAAATCACCGAAGAGGATATTGATAAGCTTCTTTCATTGAAGATCCGGAGAATATCAAGATTCGATATCGACAGTCACAAAGAAGAGATGGGTATAATCCGGAAGAAGATGAAGAAGGCGAAGTCCAATCTCCGGAATATCGTCCCATTCTCGATAGATTATCTGGAAAAACTTCTGGAGAAATATGGAAAGAACTATCCAAGATTGACCAGCATCGAGGATTTCAGTGATATTGATGTGAAGAAAGTGGCAATTAGAAACCTCAAGGCTGGATTCAACTCGGATACAGGTCTTTTCGGAACATCGATAAAAGGGGATAAGACTTTCAGCGTATCCGAGTATGACAGGTTCGTATTCTTTCTTGATGACGGAACTTACAGGGTTATTCCAGTACAGGAAAAGTACTTCATAGACGGGGAAATTCTCTTCTGCGGTGTGCATGACAGGAAGATGGTTTTTACAGCTGTTTATAAGCAGCAGAAAACCGGGATTGCGTTCATTAAGAGGTTCTGTATCGGCAGTTTCATTATGGATAAGGAGTACCGGTTCGCCCCGGCTGGAAGCGAGGTTGTATTCTTCACATGGGAACCTGAAATGAAGCTTGATTTCTGGTTCCAGCGGACGAAGAGGATGCGGAGAAGGAAGGATGAATGCCTCATATCCGATTACCGTGTTACCAGTGAGAACGCAAAGGGCGTCCAGCTGTGCGGAAAGAAGATCATCTCCAGCATCAAGGGCGTTTCGCTGGATGACGACGAGGATGATTCCGTTGAACCGTCCGAAACAGATTATCCGGACGAAGAAGCTGAAGCTCACGATGAGGTAGAAGATATAGAGGAATCACTTGATGAGGCTGATGAAACTGAACCCCCATCGCCGGAAGATGTCATAAAGCAGGCTGAAGATTTTCGCGCGAATGCGGCTGAAACACTGAAAAGGGTGGAGGAAGCGATTCATCCTGATGATGATGAGGATGCAGGCGATCTTTTCGGGAATCTGGATTAACTATTTTACAACCTTGTGGGGTTGTTTACCCGATAACAACCTTTTAGAATAGAAGTCTATTATCGAAAGCACAAACTGTTACTCTCAGCTCATATTCATCTGCTCGTACGATACATTATGAGGAGGCAGGTATATGCATAAGCACGAAGTAGCCGTTGTAACAGGCGATGTAAACGCATCATCGAATTTGTCCGAAATTGAAGCCAGAAAACTGGAATATCTTCTCAATAATTGCTTCAGTGAAGTTGTTTCAAAACTACAGAGTGCGGAATGTGAAGGTTTTACTAATTTTCGGGGTGATTCCTGGCAGTTTGTTGTCGGTAATCCAATAATGGCTGTTCGAGCCACCTTGCTATTTCGTTCCTTATTGATCTCGCAGAGCATTCTGGAGCTTAAGAGGAAGTTGCATTCTTCCGCTTCCATCGGCTTTGGAAGTATCAGATTTCTGCCAACAGATTCTTCTTCGGCTGGTGGCGGCCCTGCTTATGAGATGTCTGGAAAACGGCTTGATCTCCTTAGGAAAAGAATGCCTGGAATCGGTGTTGCCGGACTAGGTGACAAGGATCAGTATTTTGATAGCATACTGGGTGTAATTGATGCTCTCACACGTAATTGGACTGCATTGCAGGCAAAGGCTGTTTCTTTCGCCCTACAAAACTACTCACAACTCCAAATATCCAACAGATGGAGTCCACCGATTTCTCAGCAGGCAATAAACAAACATCTGATATCTGCTGGCTGGCCAGCTATAAAGCCGGCATTACTATGGATTGAAACAATCCTTGAAGGTTGTTTCCTTAATAACAACCTTTCATCGGAGTAACAGATGCAAGCAAATCTCCAACTATTGGCATTGCTTTGTGGTCACTTTCTGGGCTATCTGGTTTTCCAGACAGAGCATTTTGTTGAATTAGGGGCGAAATCGGTGAAATGGAAACTATACAACGCTCTTCAGATTTCAATTGTAACGTGGTTACTACTGGGAAATCTGTCTGCCTGGTGGATCGTTGTAGTACTACTTCTTGTGAATATCGTGGTTGACTGGATAACTTCCTGTATCAGTAAAAGCAAAACCTCTACACAGCGAAATGAGAAAACATCTATTGATTTGATTGTGTTCGCTTCAAATCAATTACTGCATATTCTGTTTATTATTGTAATTTGGTTTATCCTGGATATGCTAAGCACAACATATACATTTCCAAATTACTGGGAATCTCTTCTCGGAGCAAAGTATACAAAGGGTCTCATTCTACTGGCAGGACTGTCTGTTGGGATTTCGGGCATGAGTAGAGTATTGAAATACCAGATGGCGGATTTCGCTGTAAAACTGGATACCTCAGTAAGGCAGGGTTTACCAAAAGGTGGAGAAACTATTGGGATTCTTGAACGCATTCTTGTTTTCATGTTCGTACTTGCAGGAAATCCTGAGGGAGTTGGATTTGTTCTAGCAGCAAAGTCCGTTTTTCGTATAGGGGAACTCACAAATTAGCAGGATAAGGATAATACAGAGTATATTTTAATTGGTACTTTACGCAGCTTCACTTATGCTCTTACGATTGCATATGTAACGAAATGGTTAATTTGTCAGGTATAGTTCTGGTCGCTTTGCTGCTGCTTCCAAGCCGTGAATAGATTATTATTTAACAATTGCTGCATTAGACGGGCAACCATTGCTGGTTTGCGGGACGGGAGAGGGTCAGCGTTACAGGACCGGGCCAGTGTTTTGCATTAAATATGCTGTTTCGGAGAAATTCCTGGAACGGTTTAAGTTCAGATTCCTGGTTCGAATTGCTAAAAGGGTGGAGGAAGCCATTCATCAGGAAGATGATGAGGATGCGGGCGATCTTTTCGGGAACCTGGATTAACGTTCTCTATTCAGCCTCGGTAAGCTCCAGCATATAGATGCGCTGGTACTGATCGTGCGATGTATTGACAGCGAGAAAACCATGTTCGTCCCCTGTGATTACCCAGCTATTGAGATCGGCAGGATTTCCATCGTATTCCACCGCTGCATGAAAGAGAATTTCACTGCTGAAATCATATACTCGGAAGACTATTCCCGGGTAGCATTCGAGTCTCACCCACAGCCTATTTTCACTATCAGTGAACATTCCAAGTACAGCACGCTTATACGGATCAAGCACAACAGGGATGTCTATTGGTGAACCGCCAGTCATCATGTTGATTACACTGTTGTAATTATCCATCTCAGTTTGAAGCTCTTCTTCACTTTTCGCTACTCTATGGAAGTTCTCATCCACTATATGCAGAAAAGGAGTTCCATCAGGTTCGCAGCCATGGATCTCAAA
>JAUVIR010000036.1 GCA_030592645.1 Candidatus Fermentibacterota bacterium
GGACTTGAACCGGCGACCACCTGATCCACAATCAGGGGCTCTACCAACTGAACTACTCCCACCATCGAAGCCCGCTGATTCTATTGATAACGGTGTACCTCGTCAAGGATATTTACTATGATTCTGGATACTTGTACAGTCTGACAGATTTGAATTCTGTACTTTTACAATGATGTCTGGAGTGCATGGATGAAGTGTCCCCGTTGCTCAAGCGTGGATGACAGAGTAATTGATTCACGTTCAGTAAGGGATGGAGAGGCCACCCGGCGAAGGCGGGAGTGCTCTGAATGCGGTTATAGATTCACAACTTACGAGTATGTTGAGAAGTCCTTTCCAGTTGTTGTTAAGAACGACGGCAGGAGGGAGCCCTTCGATCGGAAGAAGCTTGAGAAGGGAATAGACAGAGCGTGCGAGAAAAGGCCGGTATCCGCTGAAGATATGCGGGATCTGATTGACAGGATAATTGCAAAGATCACCGAAGAGTACTCGGATGAGGTTTCCGTAAAATTCATAGGTGAATGCGCAATGGAATTACTCCATGAGGTCGACCAGATCGCTTATGTCAGGTTTGCCAGTGTATACAGGAAATTCAAGGATGTTTCGCAGTTCAAGGAAGAACTTGACAAATTACTGAAATAGCAGCCGGGAGTACATCTCTGCATGGTGAAAGCATGAAATCGGGGAGGCGTATGATCAAAGCCAGATCATTCAAGGGGGGGATTCATCCTCCGGGTAACAAAGACCTTTCATCGAAGCAGCCGATCAGAAGATTGCCTGCTCCTGAAACGGTATGGATTCCATTGTGTCAGCATATGGGGGTTCCCTCTAAACCTTCAGTCTCAAAAGGAGATAAAGTTAAAAGGGGAGAGGAGATCGGTACTCAGAACGGTTTTATAAGTTTGCCGACACATTCGCCTGTAAACGGCACTGTAAAATCCATTGAGAGTTTTCCAATGCCTCACAGAAGAACCGGTCCCTGTGTTGTAATAGAGACAGAATCCGAGGATGGAGGCCAGGTCTTTGAGAAATGGGATGATTACAGCAGTCATTCCCCCGCTGAGATAACTGAACGTATCAAGCTTGCCGGTATCTGCGGTATGGGGGGAGCAAGCTTCCCCACCTATGTCAAGCTTTCGCCGCCACCGGACAAGAACATTGATACTCTCATAATAAACGGCATAGAGTGTGAACCCTACCTTACGGCAGACCACAGGCTGATGCTTGAGAATCCCGATGATGTTATTCTCGGAATGGAGATACTGGCTTACACACTTGGTGTGGAGAAATGCCTTATCGGTATTGAGATAAACAAACCGGACGCTATCGAGCTTATGGATAAGAAGGGTGTCTCCGTCCTTCCACTGAAAGTCAGCTACCCGCAGGGGGCCGAGAAGCAGCTTATCGATGCCGCCACCGGCAGGGAGGTTCCCGCCGGGGGGCTTCCGCTTGATGTCGGTGTGGTGGTTCAGAATGTGGGTACCGCTGCAGCTGTGGCGAAAGCTGTTCGGGACGGCGAACCTTCGCTTCGCAGGATAATCACCGTAACCGGTAGAGGAGTTTTTTCACCTGCAAACTACGATGCGTGCGTTGGAACCCTTTTCTCGGACCTTATCGGAAAATCAGGTGGCTACACCGAAGATGTTAAGAGGCTGATAAGCGGAGGTCCCATGATGGGCATGTCCCTTTATACCGATGGTGTGCCTGTAACGAAGGGGACCAGCGGCCTGCTGGCGCTAACCGATGATGAAGTGAGGGATGTTGTTGAAGGTCCCTGCATACGCTGCGGCAAATGCGTGGATGTCTGCCCTTTGAGACTGACTCCAAACCTTATAGCTCTTGCAGCTGAGAATGAGAGATGGAAACTTGCTGAGGGTTTTGGTGCGCTGAACTGCATGGCGTGCGGAACATGCAGCTACGTCTGTCCCGCCGGGAGATATCTTGTTCACTACATTAAGAAGGCTCAGGACGCTATAAGGGCCAACAAGGGAAAGGAGGCATAAATGGCACAGACCAGACGATTTGAACTCGCGATGTCGCCTCATGTGGGCGCAAACCAGACTACACGTAAGATTATGTTCGATGTGGTTATTGCGCTTCTTCCTGCGCTGGCGGCCGCAACATGGTTCTTTGGACCCCGAGCATTGCTGATAGTATTCCTGAGCGCAGCGACTGCAGTAGTGGCTGAGTTTTTATGCCTGAAGTTCATGAAGAGGCCGGTGAGCTTTGCACTGGATGGAAGTGCCATTGTAACGGGTATGCTCCTTGCATACAACCTTCCATCCGGGGTTCCAATATGGCTTCCCGTAATTGGCACCGCTTTCGCAATCGTAGTAGGCAAACAGGCTTTCGGAGGTCTTGGACATAATATCGTGAACCCCGCCCTGCTTGGCAGAGCTTTCCTGATGGCCAGTTTTCCCATTCTCATGACAGCGGGATGGGCTGCGCCTGAAGCCTGGAACAGCAGTGAGGATATTTCCTGGGGGACAAGCGGTATCGCTATGGAAGAGATGAGTACGATCCCGATGGCTGACGCCATCTCCGGGGCTACTCCGCTGAACGTTCTCAAGCAGACCTTCGACCTGGATGCCAGTGCAGCAAATGCCCGTAATGAAGGGAATACCACGGAGGCACAGAGCCTTGAAGAAAGAGCTGACGGCATTCGAAGCGCACTCTCGTGCAATTCCACATATATGAACCTGCTTATAGGGAGAAGCGGAGGCTGCCTTGGAGAGACTTCGGTAATTCTTCTTCTGGTTGGAGCTATCTACCTCGTTATGAGGGGAGTGCTTGAACTGAGGCTTCCTGTAAGTTACCTCGGGACAGTTGCGGTTCTTGCCTGGGTTTTCGGCGGCAGCGGATGGTTCAACGGAGACCCTCTCTTTCATGTACTTGCCGGCGGTGTCATACTCGGCGGAATTTTCATGGTTTCCGATATGGTGACAACTCCGGTGACTCCAAAGGGAAGGATCATATTCGGCATAGGTGCCGGGCTGCTGACAATGGTGATAAGAAGGTGGGGCGGTTATCCCGAGGGATGTTCGTACTCAATACTTCTTATGAATCTGGTCACTCCGCTTATAGATAAACTTACGCTGCCCAGGGTATTCGGGGAGGTGAAAAAGAATGGCTGACATGCTGAAAATCGGTCTGGTCCTGATGCTTGTAGCCCTTATAGCCGCAGTGGCGCTGGGGTTCGTCAACAGCAGAACAGCACCGATGATCGCGATACAGAAGGAGCTTGCAAAGCAGAATGCAATGACTGAAGTTGCTGCAGGCCTCAGCCCCGGAGACAGCCTGGCCTTCGATTCTCTTTCTGTTACCTCGCTTGAGAATCCCTACGCTTCTTGCGATAACACACTGAATATCGTACGGGTCTCGGTGCCGCCGGATACCTCAAGGATAGGATACGTTTTCATCGCTTTTGGAAAGGGCTATTCAAGCACCGTGCAGACTATGGTGGCTGTGGAGATTGAGGGAGTTATCTCGAACACCATGATCCTCTATCAGCAGGAGACCCCGGGTCTCGGAGCCAATATCGTTAACCCCGCTAAACTGATTTCGAAGTTCAACGGTCTGATTGCATCACAATGCCTTCTCTCAAAGGATGGAGGCGGGATCGATGCAATGACGGGCTGCACCATTACTTCAAGGACCGTGACCAATTCTATCAGAACCGGCCTTGAGGCTATGAGTGAAGCCGGGCTTTTCGATTCAGGTGATACGGAAGGGGGTATGCAATGAGCCTCATTAAGGATTTTACGAAAGGGATCTACCGCGAGAATCCTGTTTTTCGGCTTGTGCTGGGTATGTGCCCCTTTCTTGCGGTAACAACTTCAGTTGAAAATGCTCTCGGAATGGGAGCTGCTGCAACTTTCGTGCTGATCTGCTCCAATTTTCTCGTATCACTTTTCCGGAACATCATACCATCGAAAGTAAGGATTCCCTGCTACATCGTGATAATCGCCACTTTCGTTACCCTGGTCGATATGGTTATGAACGCATACCTTCCCGATCTTCATCGAAGCCTCGGGATATTCATTCCGCTGATAGTGGTGAACTGCATAATACTCGGCAGGGCGGAGGGTTTTGCCAACAGGCACCCTGTCCTCAACTCGATTGCAGACGCGGTTGGAATGGGTATTGGATTTACACTGGCAATGGTTATTCTGGCTTCATTCCGTGAGCTGCTTGGAAATGGAACACTGCTTAATATCAACGTTCTTGGTTCGGCATACCAGAATCAGCCGCTTCTCATAGCGATACTGGCACCCGGAGCATTCATACTTCTGAGTTTCATACTGGGATTTTTCAACATTCTTGAAAAGCGTAAAGGAGGTCGTCAGTAATGAACCCTACAGTACTGCTTTCAGCCCTTCTGGCGACACCCGATTCGGGCAGCCAGGGGTTCGATCTTGGAAAGATGATGGCCATAATCATTGCCTCAATCTTTGTTAATAACTTCGTACTGGCGAGATTTCTGGGTATCTGCCCCTTCCTCGGAGTATCCAAAGAGCTGGATTCCGCGATCGGCATGGGAGCGGCGGTCATATTCGTTATGGCTCTTGCGACACTGGGCTCCTGGGCAGCGTACCATCTGCTTCTGGTTCCAATGGGACTGACCTACCTCAGCACAATCGCATTCATTCTGATAATAGCATCCCTTGTGCAGCTGGTGGAGATGATACTGCAGAAATTCAGCCCCGCTCTCTACAGCGCTCTGGGAATCTTCCTGCCGCTGATCACAACCAATTGCGCTATACTGGGAGTTGCTGTTCTCAATATTGATGAGAAGTACACCCTTGGATATTCACTTGTCAACGCGATAGCTGCAGGGATAGGCTTCACCCTTGCCCTAATCCTGATGGCCGGCCTGCGGCAGAGGCTCGAACTTGCGGATGTACCTCCCGCCATGAAGGGGAAACCTGTCGCATTCCTTGTTGCGGGCATAATGTCCATCGCATTCCTCGGCTTTGCCGGATTAGGGGGATGAGATGAATATCCTGACGCTTCTTCATCAAGTGCTTATTGCAGGAGAAGAATCTCTAATTGATTCAATCGGCAACCCGGCTATAGTACTCGGGTTGATGGGACTGATCTTCGGGCTGGGGCTGGCCTTTGCAGCGAAGAAACTGGCTGTGGAGAGGGATCCTCTTGTCGAAAAGGTCAATAGTCTGCTTCCAGGTGCCAACTGCGGCGGGTGCAACTATCCTGGCTGCATGCAATTCGCTGAGGCTGTGGTAGCGGGTAAGGCTCCCGCGGACGGCTGCCTGGCGGCAAGCGCTGAGATCAATCAGCAGATTGCCGATGCGGTTGGCGGGGAAATATCTGACAGCGTAAGGCTGATAGCCCTTGTTCATTGCAATGGCGGCCACTCGGCAAGGGATGAGTTTGAATATCACGGTCCTGCTGATTGTGTCTCCGCCGCGATGATAATGGGGGGGCAGAAAACATGTTCATACGGCTGCCTGGGATTCGGTGACTGCGTAACCGTCTGTCCCTTCGATGCCATTATAATGGGAGAGAACGGAATACCACTTGTTGACAAGATCGCCTGCACCGGATGCGCCAAGTGCATTGAAGCCTGTCCAAAGAATATCATAGAGCTGTGGCCCGTGAACAGGGAAGTTGTTGTAGCCTGTTCCAGTCTCGATAAGGGTGCTTTTGCACGAAAAGCCTGCACCATGGCATGCATAGGATGCAGAAAATGTGAAAAGGCTTGCCCTGTTGATGCAATAGTCGTTGATGATTTTTTGGCGGTGATCGATTCTGAGAAATGTATCAACTGCGGTCTTTGTGCTTCGGAGTGCCCCACCGGAGCCATACTAGACAATGCTCCTGCAAGGCCGAAAGCATACATAGACAGCAGCTGTATCGGATGTACACTGTGCACGAAAGTATGCCCGGTGAATGCGATCACAGGAGAGTTAAAGGAAAGGCATGTAGTGGACAGTGACAGCTGTATCGGTTGCGGTCTATGTCTTCCGAAGTGTCCGAAGAACTCGATAAACATGATAGGGGTGAAATCCTATCAGAATGATAGGGATTGACAGGTATGAAGGATTTGGAACTCAACGAATTATTGAGAAAACTACCTGCAGTACATGAACTTGTGGAGACAATAGCAGATGAGGATGGGACGCCCGCAACAGTCTTAATGGCTTGCAGAGCCGTGCTTGAGAATGAAAGAGCTTCTATCTTAGAAGGCAGGAAACCTCAGTCTTCCGAGGAGCTTTCAGAAAGAGTGCTTATCGAGCTCAGCAGGATCACCGGTTCAAGCATGAAGAATGTAATAAACGCTACGGGAGTTATTCTTCATACTGCTCTGGGAAGAGCCTGTATGCCAGGCAGCGCGGTAGAAGCTGTCAGCAGAGTCGCACAGGGATACAGTATTCTCCAGTGGGACTCCGAAACGGGGAGAAGGGGACACCGCGACATACATACGGAAAGGCTTATTTGCGAACTCGCCGGGTCGGAAGCGGCAACGATAGCCAACAACAACGCTGGAGCAACTCTTCTTGTACTTTCCGCCCTTGCCACAGGGCGGGAAGTGATAGTGTCGCGGGGTCAGCTGGTCGAGATAGGAGGCTCCTTCAGGATTCCGGATGTTATGAAACAGAGCGGCGCTATCATGCATGAAATCGGCTGCACCAACAGAACCCATCTTCGGGATTACCGCGAAGCTATTAACGAAAACACAGCGATTATCCTGCGTGTTCACCCCTCCAACTACAGGATAAGGGGATTCACAGGAGAGGTCCCCCTTGAACAGATGGTCGAACTTGGAGAGGAATTCGGTATTCCTGTTGTGGATGATCTGGGTGCCGGTTCCTATGTAGATCTTTCGCATTTTGGTCTCCCTTCCGAACCAACAGTCCAGAGCAGCATAGAAGCCGGAGCAGCGGTTGTTACCAGTTCGGGGGATAAGCTCATAGGCGGTCCCCAGGCTGGAATAATCACAGGCACGAAGGAGTACATTCAAAAGATCAAGAAACATCCTCTTGCCAGGGCACTGAGGGTAGGGAAACTTACAATTGCCGCATTGGAAGCCTCTTTGATGCTGTTCAGAGAGGGTATTGATTACATTGCAGACAATCATCCACTTTACAGAATGTTCGCTGCTGATGTTACCGAACTCCAGGAGAAGGCTGATGAGTTCATCGCCCTTCTTACTCTGCCCGGTTCATGTTCCGCATCCATACTGGAAACTGACAGTTTCGTGGGAAGCGGGTCGCTTCCGGATTACGCCATTCCATCAGTTGGCGTTGCTCTTGAGTGCCCCGATAACGAGAATCTGGCCAGGAGGCTGCGTCTTGGAAGCCCTGCGGTTGCCTCGAGAATTGAAGACGGTCTTCTAAAACTGGATATGAGAACGATTCAACCGGGTGAACTGGATATGCTCGCATCACTGGTGAACTCAGCGCTGCAGGAATTATGGGCGTAATAGTAGGTACCGCCGGTCACATTGACCATGGAAAGAGCCAGCTCGTCAAGTATCTGACAGGGAGTGATCCTGACAGACTGAAAGAGGAGAAGGAGAGAGGTATCACTATCGAGCTCGGGTACGTGTTCATGCCTGCCCCTGACGGTGGTGTTGTTTCCTTCATAGACGTACCCGGACACGAGAAATTTATCCGGCAGATGGTTGCCGGGACAGCTACCGTTGACTGTTTCCTGCTTGTTGTAGCGGCCGATGAGGGAATAATGCCTCAGACAAAAGAACATCTTGATATTCTCAAGCTTCTTGGCGTTGAGAAGGGCATCGTTGCCCTGACCAAGTGCGATCTGGTCGATGATGAAATGCAGGAACTGGTTGAAAGCGAGATCGAAGAGTATTTCGAAGATTCAGTGTTCAGCGGAACGCCTGTATACAGAGTATCTTCAATGACAGGCTTCGGAATGGAGGAGCTCAGAAAAGTTCTTATCCAGCTTGCCGAAGATACCGGTCAGAGATATTCGGAAGGAAAATTCAGACTGGACATTGACAGAGTATTCGTGCTTGAAGGATTCGGTACCATTGTGGGAGGGACGGCTGCCTCGGGCAGTGTATCGGTTGGAGATGAGCTTGAGCTGCAGCCCGGCGGAGGAAAGTACCGGGTGCGTGAGATGAGAGTAAACGCTAACAAGGATGTAAAAACGGGAGTAGCAGGCGACAGGATCGCACTCAATCTGGTTGGCCTTCGCAAGGATGATGTTCTAAGGGGATCATGCGTCGCGGAACCCGGATATCTCCAGGTGCAGAATAGTCTTGACACCAGCCTGACCCTGCTGGAAACTGCAAAGCCCCTGAAAAAGTATCAGCGCGTAAGGCTCCATACCGGAACCGCGGAAGTTATGGCGCGCGCGATTCCTGTTGACACGGCAGTGATAAGCCCCGGAACATCAGGATACGTGCATTTTCAACTTGAATCACCTGTTGCTGCGCTGCCGGGTGACAAGTTCGTTGTAAGAAATTATTCTCCGATCATTACTATCGGCGGCGGCAGGATACTTGAAGCCGGCACGCGCAAGGTAAGGAAGAAATACGCTCCACAGAGAACCTCACATTTGATAGCACTGGAAGCGGGTGATGTTGAAAGCATTCTTGATGAGATGCTTGAGCATTCCCGGATCGATGGTATTACAGTTAAAGAAGCAATGAAAAACTCTTCCCTTGCCCGGGATGATATTCTTAATACCTTACTTGAAATGGAGAAGAAAGGTAAGATCGAACTGATCGATGAAGGTACAGTCCGGCATGCGGTCAGTAAGATCCTGTTTGATGAAGCCAGCAGAAAGCTTGTTTCAAGTTTTGAAAATCATCATAAAATCGACCCGATCAGTCCAGGACTTCGGCTTACAGTACCCCAAAGAATTCTGAAGGAGTATTCCCAGTGGTTTGTCAAAGCGGTACTGAAAAAACTGACGGAATCCCGTGAACTTGAAAAAAGAGATGACTGGTATGCCCTGTCCTGTCACAGCAGGGATATCCCGCCCGAGTACTCCGGGGCTGTCAGCAGTATGATTGCAGGAGTTGAGACGGGAGAGAACATGGGGGTCAGCATTGAGAAATTCGAGAATTCCAGACTTGCTGTGGCTCTTACCGAGCGCGGGATACTGTGTGAACTTGCAGGAGGTGTGCTGGTTACATCACAGCGGGCGGAATCTTTAATTCACAAACTGGTAGAGGGCTTTGGGAATAATGGTTTCTCCCTTGGAGAATTGAGGGATTTTCTTGGAGTATCAAGAAAAATAGCACTGAAATGGGCAGAGTTCTTTGACAGTAAGGGTTGGACTTTGCGAAAAGGCGACAGAAGGATCTGTAAATAATTCTGGTTTACAGATTTTATTTTTTTTCGTATAGTTCTCAGCCCTGAACAAAAA
This sequence comes from Candidatus Fermentibacterota bacterium, assembly GCA_030592645.1. Classification (GTDB taxonomy): domain Bacteria; phylum Fermentibacterota; class Fermentibacteria; order Fermentibacterales; family JCC-6; genus Aegiribacteria. The sequence goes on from JAUVIR010000036.1 coordinate 9,361, forward strand.
ATTAAATATCTGGAGGAAAGATGCATATTGCGGTTGTTGGAAGCGGCTACGTAGGACTTGTTGCTGCAACCTGTCTATCGGAGATGGGTAATGATGTTATCTGTGTCGATAACAATAGAGATAAAATAGATAACCTCAACAGAGGTATCCTGCCCATATATGAGCCCGGTCTGAAAACTATGATAGAGCGTAACACCCTTGAGAATCGTCTTTTTTTCACAACTGATATCGCGACCGCAGTGAAAAAGAGTTCCATCATTTTCATAGCTGTCGGTACTCCTCCTGATGAGGATGGTTCGGCCGACCTAAAGCATGTGCTTGCCGTTGCGTCTGACATAGCCAGGCACATGGATGGCTCCAGAATAGTAGTGAATAAGAGTACCGTACCTGTCGGTACTGCAGAAATCGTTACGGAGCAGATCAGAAAAGGAACTGATCATGAAGTTTATGTGGTGAGTAATCCCGAATTCCTGAAGGAGGGCTCAGCTATAGATGATTTCATGAAACCTGATAGAGTGGTGATCGGGACAGATTCCGATGAAGTTGCAGAAACAATGAGCGAGCTGTACTCCCCATTTGTACGGACAAATAACCCTGTTCTTGTCATGAGCAAGAGAAGTGCCGAGATGACAAAATACGTTGCTAACAGCCTGCTTGCTACCAGGATCTCCTTCATGAACGAAATTGCCAATATGTGTGATTCTGTTGGTGCCGATGTTCATGATATCAGGATCGGGATCGGTTCTGACAGAAGGATAGGCTCCAGTTTTCTCTTCCCCGGAGCCGGGTTCGGCGGTTCCTGCTTCCCCAAAGATATCAGAGCGCTCCAGAAAACAGCGATCGAGAATGGTGTTGAACTAAGGGTGCTCAAAGCTGTAACTGACGTTAACCAGGATCAGAAGAAGCTACTTGTCGGGAAAGTTGCCAGCCATTTCGGGGATAACCTGAAAGGCCTCACAATAGGGGTATGGGGCATCTCCTTCAAACCCAATACTGATGATATCAGGGAGGCTCCGGCTCTTACCGTTATCAAGGGGTTACTAGAGAGGGGAGCAGCGATAGCAGCTTACGATCCTCAGGCTATGCAAAACGCTTCAGAAGTTCTTGGTGATTCTGTAAGATTTGCTTCATCCGTGTACGATGCGGTAACCGGAGCCGATGCGATGGTCCTTGTTACCGAATGGACAGAGTTCAGAGAGCCTGATTTTCCAAGAATGGCTGAGATAATGAAACAACCCGTCATCTTCGACGGCAGAAATGTATTCAACCCAGGTAAACTGAGAAAACTGGGCTTCACTTACTTCGGGATCGGGAGAAATGTATGAAATTCACTGATAGGTTGAAAGGCTCTGAACACCCATCGGTCGCAATTATTGGCCTTGGCTATGTAGGGCTTCCGCTGGCACTGGAATTCGTTAAAGGTGGATGCAGGGTTGTCGGTATTGATATAGATGCAGAAAAGCCGCGAATGATAGGAGAAGGCAAAAGCTACCTTAAGACCATCCCGTCAGAGCGGATCGCAGCTGCAGTAAAGACCGGCTTGATCGAATGCACAACCGAATTCTCCAGTATGAAGGATTCTGATGCCATTATTATCTGCGTACCTACTCCTCTGGGCAAATCCAGAGAACCCGATCTCAGTTATGTGATCAGTACCGGCAAAGAGGTTTCCAGATATCTTCAGCCCGGCCAGCTTGTCGTACTTGAATCCACAACCTACCCGGGCACAACCCGGGAAGAGCTTGTACCTATTCTGGAGGAAAGCGGTTTGAAGGCCGGAGAGGATTTCTTCGTTGCATTCTCTCCAGAGAGGGAGGATCCGGGCAATAAGGAATTCTATACCAGGACTATTCCGAAACTCGTCGGCGCATTGACCCCCGAAGGCTCAGATGCTGCAAACCTGGTCTACTCCTTTGCGGTTGATAAGGTTGTTGTAGTCAGTTCTCCCGAGGTGGCTGAGATGGCGAAGATAACCGAAAATACTTACAGGGCCGTCAATATCGCCCTTGTTAACGAGCTGAAAGTACTTGCTTCGAGGATGGATGTCGATATATGGGAAGTTATCAGGGCGGCATCAACTAAGCCCTTCGGCTACACTCCTTTCTTCCCCGGACCGGGACTCGGGGGGCACTGCATTCCGATTGATCCTTTCTACCTTACCTGGAAAGCACGTCAGTTCGGCATGCCGACCAGATTCATCGAGCTTGCGGGGGAGATCAATACCGCGATGCCCGCCTTTGTGGTTTCAATCATCACGAAGGCTCTGAATGAAAGGCAGAAAAGCGTAAACGGCAGCAGGATACTCATTCTTGGAATGGCTTACAAGCCTGATATAGACGATATCCGGGAAACTCCTGCACTCATGGTAATGGATCAGCTCCTGGAACTTGGCGCCGATGTTGATTACAACGATCCATACGTTGGGAGTATCGGGGAAACAAGACAGACTCATCACAGACCGGTCTCGGTGGAGCTTACCGAGAATGTTCTCAGCGGGTTTGACTGCGTTGTCATCATTACCAATCACTCATGCTACGATTATCAGTGGATAGTTGACAATGCATCCCTTATAATTGATACAAGAAATGCGTGCGCGGGATTGAAAGGTAGTGAGGAGAAGGTAGTTAAAGCATGAGAGTTTCCGCTGTCCTTGTGATAACAGCCGTTTTCGTTCTGTACGCTTCAGGATTGGAAGGTTACACCGTTCCAGGCGTGGAGACTGATGAAGTTCTCATGAGCATTCACGTGTGGGGAGAAGTGAGAAATCCAGGTACATACCTTGTTCCCATTGATGCCGATCTTATAGCGGGGATATCCTCTGCGGGAGGTCCAACATCAAAAGCGAAACTCAGCGATGTTAGGATAGTATACGAGGAGAGTGAGATAATTTACAATCTTGACCGGTTCCTGGATGCTGATGGCGGGCCCGTCCCGGATCTTCTTCCCGGAGCGACAATCTATATACCAACCAACAGTTTTGAGTGGTGGAAGACTGCTATTGATTTTTCCTATAAAATCATAATCGCGGTAAACCTTATCTGGATAATGAGTGAACGATGAATGATGGAAACTTCCAGGAAGAACGGGAATCCATAAACATTGCAGAATACCTGTGGCTTCTCTATCATAATAAATGGATCGTTCTGGGATTTCTGATTATTTCCATAGCTGCAAGTATCTGGATGACTTCAAGGATCAGGCCTTTGTTCAGGTCCTCTGCCACATTCATTTTTGATGTCAGCAGCAACATGACCCAGACACTCAATATGTCGAATGTTTTCTGGTTCGAGATGGATCCCATGCGGAACAACCAGATACAGATAATACGCAGCAGAAGTATGGCTGAATCGGTAGCCGATTCAATTTTGAGGTCACCTAACTCGGACAGCCTGCTTACCATCCTCTTCTGTGATCTTCCAGTTCCTCAGAACAATCTTCGAGGTGCACTTATCGGAATGGTAAGGGGCAGTATTTCTGTCAGCATTATGAAGGATACTGATTTCTTCGTTCTTTCATCTATCGGTTATTCTCCCGTGGCTGCGGCAACAATGGCTAACCTTGTGGTTGGGACATATTTCAGAAGGAATCTTACCGATGCCAGGGGCGAAAACACTCTGATAAAGGAATTCCTTGCTGATCAGCTTGATATTATGCAGATCGAACTTGCTGAATCTGAGGATTCCCTGACCGTGTTCAAAGAGGAATATGGAATACTGAGCCTGAGTACTGAAACAGCTCAGATCGTAAGGAATCTGTCCATATTTGAAACAGCAGCTGCTACATCCAGGACTGAACAGGGAGCCCTTCAGGCCCAGAAAACCTACTACACGGATCAGCTTGAGATAGGCCGCATCAATCTGCCGGAGGATATTGCAAACCTGAATACTGCTTTTATAGCACAGCTTGAAAATGATATAGCGACACTCGAATCCTCCAGAGCTTCTCTGATGTCCAGGGGCGGCAGTGAGGATGACAATGTTATCATGGATCTGGACACTCAGATCTCTGTCAGGAGGGAAGCTCTTACCCGGGCACTCGAGGAAGCCGCTTTCAGCCGATATCCCAACGATCCCGCTCAGTCTCTCCAGGGAATAGTTTCGCAACTAGTAACGGTTGAATCGCAGCTGAGAGCCGAGAGAATCAGGGAATCTGTTCTAAGGAGTATTGTTCTCGATCTTGAGGACAGTATATCGATTCTTCCTGAACTGGAGTTAAGGCTGACAAGGCTTGAGCGGAACTGGAGAGTGAGCGAGAATATCTACCTAATGCTCAGAACCAAGTATGAAGAAGTCAGGATTGCAGAAGCTGGTCAGATCGGAAACGTGACAATAGTCGATACTGCTCTTCCCGGAGGTATGATAAAACCCAATAAAAAACGTAATCTGATACTGGGAATCTTCGCGGGGCTGGCAGCGGGAATAGGGTTCATATTCCTGAAGGAGCAGCTGGATTCTTCTGTCAAGAACCCTGAGGATATCGAGAACCTGGGTATTCCTGTTATCGGTGTGGTCCCCAAGGTACCGAGGTCAGATGTAACAATTCCGGGGGGGAAACAGGGTCTGATAATGATAACCGCTCCCCGGCAGGCTGCCAGCGAGGCGTACAGGGATCTGAGAACAAGCCTTCGTTTCAGTGCAATTGAGGAGGGTATCCACTCGATTCTGGTTACCAGTGCCGGCCCCGGAGAAGGCAAATCCACCACTGCTGGAAACCTTGCTGTAGCCATTGCTCAGGCCGGATCCAGAGTTCTGCTCGTGGATACTGATCTGAGGCGTCCCATATTGCATAAGATATTCGACCTTAAGCAGGAGCCCGGCTTTACCGAAACGATAACAGGTATAATCACGCTGGAAGAAGCTGTGAACAGCACGAGCATAGAGAATCTGTCAGTTCTCACATCCGGGCATATACCGCATAATCCATCGGAATTACTGGGCAGCAGAAAGTTCAGGGCTCTTCATGCATTGCTGAAAGAATCCTACGACATGGTGATCTTCGACAGCCCTCCAATTGCCGTTGTCACCGATCCTGTTGTGATGAGCCCGGAAGTTGATGCTACATTGACGGTTGTCGGTGTTAAAAAGATCGACAGGAGAGTACTCAAGTCAGCATGGGAAAAACTCCGGAGAGGATCCGGTCATTGCGTAGGTGCAGTTCTTAACGGATTTGATCCCCTGAACACCTACACATCATACAATTACTACACTTACAAGTATCATTATTACTACCATGATAAGAAGAAATCATAGGGTCGGACATACTGATGCAAGTACACGATGTTATGTCCGACCCTGACCCGTCCGACCCCTTCTGAGTCCGTCGAAGGCACTCCACAGTATATCTTCATTATAGTAGAAATCTGCCCGCTCAATTCGGAACGGCTTCACATATTCCATAAATCATAGCATAACAATAGTATAGAGCGATGCTACTTTTCCGCTAGGAATTCTGGTGGGATATAGTCCCATGAAATGGGTTGACAGTGGGGAATTGTGGGATAGAATTGATGTGGAGGATTATCCATGAATGACTACACGGGGAAGCACATACATACGCTGGATGAAAAGGGCCGTGTGAGCGTACCAGCCCAGTTTCGAAGACAGCTGCCCAGAGAAGGTCTCTTCATAGGGAAGGGCATGGAGGGTAGTCTTATTCTCTACCCGCCCGAGAAGTGGCAGAATGTCAGGGACGGGCTTGCATCGCTATCCCGGAACGTCAGGAAGAACAGAGACATTATTCGCGAATTCTCACAGTACATTCGACCTGTGAATATAGACGGTCAGGGCAGGATCACCATTCCATCGGACCTGATTGAAGTTTCCGGGATGACCCATGAAATCGTTTTCATAGGCCTGCTTGATTCAATCGAACTCTGGGCTGCCCAGCGGTACGCTGGACGGGAAAAGGAACAGGTATCCTCTCTGGAAGAAGCCATTGAGGAAATCGACATCGATATTTACTGAGTTTTCATCTCTCCCTTTTCAGGAGGCCTGGTTTCAATGTGCGCAGAAAGATCTGTAGAAGAGAGTCCCAGGAGTCCGGATAGCGGAATTGATCTGTTGCCTCATGTTCCGGTAATGGCCGATGAGGTGCTTGAATTCTTATCCCATGGTCAGAATGAAGGGCTTCTTGTGGATGGAACAGCCGGAGCTGGGGGGCATCTGGACTTGCTTTCCCGTGCATTGCCCGGAATGACTTTTCTTGCTGTAGACCGCGATCCTGCAGCCGTTAAGATGCTCAGAAGCAGGTTCAGAGATAATCCTGATGTAATGGTACGGCAGGGGAGCTACACTGAAATACCTGAAATTATCAGCGAATTGGGCTTGCAGAATGCATCCGCTGCTCTTTTTGATCTGGGTCTTTCATCGATACAGCTGGATGATCCGCTGCGGGGCTTCTCCTACAGGTTCGAAGGTCCCCTGGATATGAGATTTGATAATTCAACCGGTAAAACAGCGGCGGAAATGTTCAACAAAATGACTGAAAAAGAAATAGCCGATATCATCTACAATTACGGTGAAGAGGGTAGAAGCAGGAGGATAGCAAAGGCTATCGTACAAAACCGGCCTGTCAATACTACTCTTGAACTTGCTGAGATAGTTAATGCCTCGGTTAGAAGGGGTTCCATCAAAATACTTTCCAGGGTCTTCCAGGCTCTCAGAATAGCGGTAAACGGAGAGCTTGATCAGCTCGAAATGCTGATCGATGAACTGGATGGCTGGACCGAAGCTGGTGCTCGAATTGCATTCATCACGTTTCACTCCATCGAGGACAGGAAGATCAAGCTGCTGTTCAGAGATACTCCCGGGTATCGGCAGCATTCTCCCCGATGGCTTGTTCCAGGTGAGGATGAGGTTCGGAGAAACAGCAGGGCGAGGTCGGCCAGGCTCCGCATGGGGATAAGGGTATGAAAATCGGAGTGCGCAGGATTATCCAGGTTATCGCAGCAGGAGTTCTTCTTCTGCTTGTGCTTGAAGCAGGTGTTTACAACTGGAGGCTTGTGCTTTCAATGAGGTACAGGGATCTGGCAGAACAGAATCGTCAGCTCAGCTGGAGAAGGGATGAGCTCCAGGTGGAGCGGGCAGCTCTACTGAACCCTGAGAGGCTTCAGAGGGTTGGTACCGAACTGGGCCTGGCACCTCTCTCACTCGAGTTCATTACAGTTCTTCGGCTGTATCATGACGTATCCGGGGGTGATCAGTATGTCTGTATGGAACAGTGAGATCTCCCCGGAGCGGCGTTCGGCAAGGCTCAAGGTGGTTATGATCTCTGCGTTGATAGGTTTTCTGATCGTTGCCGTACGGCTGGTAAATATTCAGATCGTCCATCACCAGTACTATTCCGATATCGCCTGCGGTCAGCATACAACACAGATCGACGTGGAAGCCCGGCGCGGAAGGATACTGGACAGAAACGGCTTCCTTCTGGCCGGGAACAGGACAGTTGCTACTTTCCAGGTTTACTGGCCTGAGGTTCCATCGGAAGAAAGTGCTCTTATAGATACTCTGCTGCAGCAGCTGGGCGAGCATTCACTGGTGAAACTGCCTGTTGAGCGGCGTTCAGGAAATCAGATACTTGCAGTCGACGTTCCATTTCAGGACGCAATGCTTCTTACCAATTCAGGCTTACCTGTAGGCGTCAGCGTTGGTGTAGAGCAGGAGCGGACATATCCCATGGGTGATATGGCAGCCGGGATAATAGGAAGATTCACAACCGAAAATTCTGAAGGAATCGAACAATGGTTCAATTCTGATCTGCAGGGGGTCAATGGCAGGCTGTTTATAGAGAGAAGCGCCACAGGTAGATACAATCTGACCGATCCCGAAGCAGATAATATTCTCGCTGTTGATGGCCGTGATATAATGCTGACCATAGATGCCAGATTTCAATGCATCATCATGGAAGAGCTGGAAATCGCCATGGAGAAATTCAACAGCGACTGGGCCGCTGCAGTACTGCTGGATCCGGCCAGCGGAGAGGTACTCGCAGCCGGCAGCGTGCCGGTCAGAGCCCAGAACGGATCTCTTGCAATGAATCACTGCTTCCAGGGCTATCATGAGCCGGGCTCAACATTCAAGATCGTTACCTATGCCGCCTGTATTGAGGAGGGCGTAATAAATGATGGAGACTTCTTCAACTGCAGCGCAGGGTATATCGATGTAGCGGGGGACAGCATTTCCGATGCTCATGAGATGGGTGTTCTAAGCCGAGACGAGATCATTATCAATTCCAGTAATGTGGGTACCGTTATGCTTTCCCGCCTTCTTTCAGATACTACACTGTGTGATTACTGCAGTTTATTCGGGTTCGGCCTGAAAACAATGATCGAATACCCTGACGAATCGAGAGGAATACTGCCGGTTCCAGGATCTTCCGGATGGTCCGGGGTTTCATCAGCTCAGATCGCTATTGGCCAGGAAGTAACTGTCACACCAATTCAGCTCGCTCTGTCTTACGCTGTCATAGCGAATGGCGGCACTCTGTTTTATCCGAGGCTTTTAGAAGCCTATCGTGAGGGAGATCGATGGGTACGGGAGGAATCAATCGTTCGATCTCATCCTCTATCACCCGAAACAGCGGAAACAGTACGGCGTACACTCAGAGCAGTCGTTGAGGAAGGAACCGGTGCAAGCGCCGCTGTTGAAGGAGTTGCAATTGGAGGAAAGACCGGCACTGCCGAACGGCTCAGCGGCAGCAGCGATTATCTGAGTGCATTTGTCGGGCTGGTCCCAGCAGAGAACCCCAGTTTTGTGCTGGTCGTGATTATTGACGGTCCGGATTACGAGTACCGATGGGGCAGCGCTTCGGCAGCACCGGTGTTTGCGGAGATGACCTCTAGAATTCTTGCAGTTGAACCTGAGCTTGCCATCGGACCGGGTAGAGAGGAAGAGAATCTAATGGCGGGGGTAGTGGAATGATCCTGTCGGATCTCCTGAGGAATACAAATGTCCGGCTGCCGCGGAATCTTGCCCGGGTGGAGATAACATCAATTGAGGATGATTCCAGAAATATCATACCTGGCTCCCTCTTTGTAGCGCTCAGGGGCTTGAAGGCGGACGGACATGATCACATCAAGCAGGCTCTGGACAGCGGGGCAGCAGCCGTCCTGGCGGAGCATCAGGTCTCAGACGATTGCAGAATATGCGTGAATCCCGGTCATGATAATAGAAAAGTTCTCTCACTGATCGCTTCCAGGTTCTACGATTATCCCTGGAATGATCTTGTCACAGTCGGCATAACCGGTACGAACGGAAAAACATCCACCGCGAGAATGCTTCACTGGATATTAGAAAAACATGGTATACAAAGCGGTATCATGGGTACGATAGGTCATCTCGTCGGCGGTGAGGAAGCACAGGCGAAAATGACAACGCCGGGTGCGCTGGTAACCGCAGGTATGATGAGAGACATGGTTCGGAAGGATGACAGATACTGCATAATGGAAGTATCGAGTCATGCCCTCTCCCTCAGCAGGGTTGAAGATGTAAGATTTGACGTGGCGCTTTTCACCAATATCACACAGGATCATCTGGATTTCCATAAGAGCATGGAGGAGTATCTCAACTCCAAGAAGCACCTTTTTGACCTCCTTAAGAAAAATGGAACTGCTATCGTTGGCACCTACTCAACCGGATTCCCGTCAATAGACGGTGCGGTGACCTTCGGACTCCGGGAAAACGACAACTACCGTATCGATGATATATGCGGTGAGCTGGGGAGGATAGCGTTTCGATTCCATACAGACGGGACTTCTGTTCCGGTGGAGATGAACATCCCCGGCAAATTCAACATTTTCAATGCTGCAGGTGCTCTGGCGGCAGCAATTGAACTGGGTATCGATCCGCTCTCCGCATCGGCAAGCCTCAAAGATTTTCCGGGTGTGCCCGGCAGATTTCAGTCCGTAGACCTGGGACAGGATTTTCTCGTTGCGGTTGATTACGCTCATACACCTGATGCACTTGAGCGAATATTGCGGCAGGCATCTGAGCTTACTGAGAACAGAGTTATCACTGTCTTCGGCGCAGGCGGCGACAGGGATTCTTCCAAACGTCCTGTCATGGGGCACATTGCGGAGCGTATCGCGGATATCGTATTTATTACAAGCGATAATCCCAGAACCGAAGCGCCGGATTCGATCATCCGTGATATCACAGGAGGGTTAAGTTCAGAATCCCGGTGTCGCGTTATTGTGGAGCCGGACAGACGGGCTGCTATAAGGTCTGCGATCAGCATCGCTGAAACTGGAGATGTAGTGATCATCGCCGGTAAGGGGCATGAAGATTATCAGATACTGGGGAAGAAGAGAATTCATTTTGATGACCGTGAGGAAGCCGCAGCAGCATTGAAAGAGGTTTCCAAATGATGCGTCTGGGTGACATCGCTCTCGCTTGCGGCGGCTGGGTTTCCCCCGAAAGCGTGGGCAGGATCGTGAAAAGCGCAGTGATCGATTCAAGGAATTCCACCAGCGGCTGCCTGTTCTTCGCCCTCGCAGGAGACAGCTCTGATGGACACCAGTACGTTGATAATGTACTCCGGGACAATGGTATGGCGGTAGTTTCCCGCGGGAGCAGGCGTGAGGGGGTCATTCTTGTTGAAAGTGTTGAGCAGGCTCTTCTTGATGCCGCAAAATGGAGAAGGAGCAACATAAGTTCAAGGGTTATAGCGATCACCGGTTCCAGTGGGAAAACGACTACCAGATTGTTTCTCACTGCTGCACTGGAATGTAGATACAGCGTATACAGTACCACTGGGAATCTGAATAATCATCTGGGTATGCCTCTGACCATTCTGAACGCTCCGGAAGAAGATCCCGATGTCATCATCCTTGAGCTTGGTATGAACCATGCTGGAGAACTGATGATCCTGGGTGATGCAGCTTCTCCAACAGATTGCCTGGTAACCAATATTGGACATGCTCACATGGAGTTCTTCGATACTGTTGATGATATAGCAAGAGCAAAGGCTGAACTTATCAGGACAACCGCTCCAGGTGGACTATGCGTAATCCCCGTAGATGAGGAGATACTTAAAAGCAGCGCTCACGCTGCAGGATTGAACATCAGGTATTTCGGTGATGGCGGTGATGCGTGGTTTGAAGAGGAAGACGGTGAATACATCATTTACCCCTATAAGAAAGAGCTTAGACTTCAGTTCAAGGGAAGTCACAATATGATGAATGCAGTATCGGCGGTACTGATGGCGGGCTCATTGGATGTTCTGATCGAAAGAGCGATCGAAGCGATCGCTGCCGTTTCTCCAGCAAAGGGCAGAGGCAGGATTGTAAGGGCAGGAGGGATCACCATCCTTGATGAGAGTTACAATGCAAACCCTGATTCCACTCTGGCATGTCTTGCTGTACTTGAAGGGATGGAGGGAAGCAGAGGGGTAGTTCTGGGTGATATGAGGGAATTGGGAACGGATGCGCCCATCTTCCACAGAGAGATACTTCAGAAGGCGGACAGCATCGGGCTGGATTTCATGATCCTGACCGGGGAAATGTACGATTCAGCAAAGGCCGCCGTCTCAAGAACAAGGGTATTTATCGCCGAAGACTGGAAGGAAGCACTGAGGATTCTCATGAATGCAGCTTCATCCGAATGCACTGTTCTTGTAAAAGGGTCAAATTCGCTGCAACTGGGTGAACTGGTTAGTTCCATGGAGGAGGGTATCTGATGCTTTACTGGATACTGTACCCGCTGAGGGAATCTGTTTCAATATTCAATCTGTTCGGCTATATCACTTTCCGTGCTGCAGGAGCAACCGTTACCGCTATGATAATCGCATTCGCTGCAGGCCCGTTCGTGATAAGATTCCTTAAGAAGCACCAGATTGGTCAGACCGTCCGGGATGATGGCCCGCAGAGTCACCTTAAGAAGGAGGGTACTCCCACCATGGGAGGTCTTCTCATTCTTCTATCCGTTCTGATCCCGGTGCTGCTCTGGGGAATGCTCGATAACCGTTACCTGCTGGTTGTGCTCATTTCAACGATATGGATGGGCCTTATAGGGCTGCTGGATGATTATCTGAAAGTTGTCAGGCACTGTTCAAAAGGACTGATAGGAAGATATAAGCTGGCGGGGCAGTTTACAATTGGAATTGCTCTTGGCGCATGGCTCTGTTTCAGCCCTGTAACACCCGGCGGGGATGCACCGGATGTCAGATTGATGCCTTCGGTTCGCACAGTGGATCTGGAATCCTCAGAGGATATTAATATTACATCGACCGAGACGACAGTTCCGTTTTTCAAGGATATCAGGCTTGATCTGGGGCTCTTTTATATAGTGTTTGTCGCGCTTGTGCTTGCCGGAACCGCCAATGCGGTCAACCTTACCGATGGTCTGGACGGACTCGCGACAGGGGTCAGTCTGATATCGATTCTGACATTCGGTTTGATGGCATACCTTCTCGGACATGTGAATTTTGCCGATTACCTGCAGTTTTCCTACCTGCCCGGAGTGGGGGAGGTATCCATTTTCGCAGGGGCCATGGCAGGAGCATGCCTTGGTTTCCTCTGGTTCAATGCACCTCCAGCATCGGTTTTCATGGGGGATACGGGGTCTCTCGCTCTCGGAGGAGCCATCGGCTCCATGGCAGTAGTAACAAAAAATGAATTTCTTCTCTTTCTTGTTGGCGGCATTTTTGTAGTGGAGGTATTCAGTGTTGTTCTACAGGTAGCCTGGTTCAAGAGAACGGGGAAAAGGATCTTTCGTATGGCTCCTATCCACCACCATTTCGAGCTTAGCGGGTGGATGGAAAGTAAAGTTGTTGTCCGATTCTGGATAATAGCTGTGATCCTGGGTCTTTTGGGATTAACTACATTGAAGATCAGGTAATAATATGGGATACTGGACCGATGGTGATAAAGAGATAGGAGTATTCGGGCTCGGGAAGAGCGGAAGAGCAGCGGCAGCACTCCTGCGCCGAAGAGGCTTCTCGGTAACAGGTATGGACACCAGGGATGATATCCCGGATTGCCCTGACTGCAACCGCATGGTGACCGGGGATGATATGACAGGATGTCTCGATGGTCTGGACGGTTTCGTGATAAGCCCGGGCATTGACCCTGCATCTCCGCTGCCCTCGGCGGCAAGAGAGCTCGGAGTTCCGGTCATAGGCGAGATCGAGCTTGCTTTCCGTAATACAGATATCCCTGTGCTGGCAATTACCGGTTCCAATGGAAAAACCACCACCACGGAATGGCTGGGATATACCCTCAGAAAAGCAGGATTGAATGTATCCGTAGCTGGTAACACCGGTTATCCGTTCTGCAGGGCGATCATGGAGAATCCCGATGCCGATTTCATCTCTTTGGAAGTAAGCAGTTATCAACTGCAGACCATAGAAACTTTCCGCCCTCTGGCTGCGGCAATACTCAACATCACCCCCGACCATCTTCAGCGTCATGGAACTATTGATGAATACATTAATGCCAAAGCCAGGATATTCATGAATCAGCATGACAGTGATTTGCTCATTCTTAACAGGGATGATCGCGGGTCGATACCTCTCGCCGGTAGAACCTCCGGACTCGAATGGTACTTCGGCATTGGAGAAAGCATCAAAGCAGGTGCCTTTTCCGAGGGGAATTCCATTTACTATTCGGATTCCAGAAGCAGGAAATTCGTGATCGACACGGGAGAGATTTCTCTATCAGGCCTTCACAATCTCTCAAATGCTCTGGCAGTTGTTTGTCTTGCGGGTAAGGCCGGGCTTTCGGTTGAACAGATGATCCGAGGGCTTTCATCATTTCCAGGTGTCCCTCATAGAATCGAAATGATAAGAAAATACCACGGCGTCTCGTTTGTAAACGATTCAAAATCCACAAATCCGGATTCTCTGAACGTTGCTCTGAAAAGTATTTCCGAACCGATCGTACTGATCGCCGGGGGGCTTGCAAAGGAAACTGATTACAGCCAGCTCAGAGACCTTATTGCAGATCGGGTAAAAGTACTCATTCTTATAGGAGATGCATCAGATATGCTGGAGCGCTGCTGGTCCGGCACCGCACCGGTTTTCATTGAAGGTACATTGGATAATGCACTGAAAAGAGCATTGGATCAATCGGTGAATGGAGATCTTGTCCTGCTCAGTCCTGCATGCGCAAGTTTTGACCAGTACGGCAGTTTTGAAGAGCGGGGAGAGCACTTTCGGAAGCTAGTGGAGGGTTTTGTTTGACAACTATTAACCCGCCCAGAGCCCGGAATATCATGATTTTTTCAGCAGTTCTTCTGCTGATTCTCGGGACTCTGGCAGTATTCACCGCAAGCTCATTTAAATCCCTGCTGCTTACGAATTCGGAATCAAGCACGATCTTCCTGCTATCCCATATAAAGAAGGTTCTCATAGGAATTGCTGCTGGAGTGGTAGCCTGGTTGATCCCGCCTTGCAAGCTCAAGAAAGCCGCTCCTGTCCTTTATGGGATATCGGTATTGATGCTGATAACTCTGATTCTGCTGAGGGGTACACATTGGGCACCTGTGATCAACGGATCAGCAAGATGGCTGGTTCTTTTCAGCGGTTTCCGGATAATGCCGTCAGAGATTGTTCGAATTGCGTATGTGATACTGGCAGCTTCTCTGGTTTCCGATGGTGTCATCCGCGCAAGGACAGGTATCGGTGTTGTCTGGCTTGCAGTTCTTGGCATTATCCCTGCAGCTCTGGTCGCATCTCAGCCGGATTTTGCCGGAGGAATGTACATTGTCATTGTAATGGTCACTGTTCTTTTTCTGGCTGAATCCAGGTTCAAGGATATGCTGGTTCTTTTCCTTCTTATGCTTGCGATGGCTTCGGTGGTCGTATTCTCGTCCGAGTACCGCAGAGTAAGACTGGTCAGCTGGTTCTCTCCGGGGGACGCTGCACAGGCGTCAACCTATCAGCCTGAGCAAGCCTGTATCGCTCTTGGGAGCGGAGGAATAATGGGAAGGGGTATCGGCAGGGGGAGGCAGCAGAGAGGCTTTCTGCCTGAAGCATTCTCAGATTACATACTCGCTGTGATAGGAGAGGAGTCCGGATTTGCCGGTGTTCTTCTGATACTCACTCTGCTGCTCCTGCTGCTGCTGTCAGGATGGACCATTGCTGAAAACGCTGATCACTTGTTCGGTTACCTGGTTGCAGGAGGTCTGATTGCCTCAATTGCTCTGGGGATGTTTATTCATATAGGAGTGGTTACAAGAATATTCCCGTCCACCGGTATGCCGCTCCCGCTTGTGTCATGGGGAGGATCGAATCTCATGGTTACCATCGGAACTCTGGGAATCGTATCCAGAGTTGCCAGCGAAGGGATACGGAGATGAGAATTGTCATATCAGGTGGAGGTACCGGTGGTCATATCAGCCCTGCAATTGCCGTTGCAGAAGCTATCTGGGAGAGGTGTCCGGATACAGGGATCGATTTCATCGCAACGCCCCGACCTGTTGACAGGAGAATGTACCAGCAATTCGGAGACACAGTACACATACTGAACCCTCCACGGATCGACATGGGCATACTGGATGCTGCCCTCCTGCCTCTGCGGGCAGTGCGGGAATTCGTCAGGACGAGGAGACTGCTCCGCAGATTGGGATCTTCCGTACTTTTTGCTACGGGCGGCTATCCATCCTTTTTTCCGGTCATTGCTGCGCGCAGCCTGGGTATTCCCTCAATAATACATGAGTCGAACAGTATTCCCGGAAGGGCGAACAGACTGGCCTCCCGTTTTTCGGATAAAGTGCTTACAGGATTCAAATCAGCCGCTTCTGGTTTCAGGAGAGACGCTTTCTATTCCGGGAATCCTGTCAGGCAATCACTTCAGAAATACGATAGAGGTTATGCAAGAGAGAAACTGAATATTCCCGATGGTGTTCCGGTTGTACTATTTCTTGGTGGAAGTCAGGGCGCCAGAGCGATAAACGATACAGCTCTCGGGGCTCCGGAGAACGTATATGTCCTGCTTCAGTGCGGCAGCCGTGACAGGGAAAGAATAATTGAAGAATCGTCCGCTCTTCAGATGATCCAGGTAATCGATTTTGCGGATGATCCGGCACTTCTCTACTCCGCTGCTGATTTAGCGGTGGCCCGTTCGGGGGCGATGACCGTTGCTGAATTAACATGGTTCAGAATCCCTGCTGTTTACATACCCTACCCGTTCGCAGCTGACGATCATCAGAAGTGGAACGCTCTTGAAATTGCCGATCGGGGCGGAGCTCTTCTTTCAATTCAGGACAGCATCGATACTGCCGCTCTATGGAGCATCATAAGCGGTCTGCTTGAGAATGAGCGCACGATTCAGAGCATGAAAACAGCTCTGGAGAGAATAATGCCTGTCAACCCGGCAGACACTATTGCGGAGATCGTGTTCAGCAGTGCAGAGGAGGGTTCATAATGGCTGGCAGTGTGCATCTCATAGGGATCTGCGGCAGTGGAATGAGTTCTCTGGCCCTCTGGTACCGGTATCGCGGTTATGAAGTCAGCGGCTGCGACAGAAGTCCAGGCGAAAACCTTGCCGAATTGCTTGATGCAGGCATATTGGTTTCGGATAAACATGATCCAATACATATTGAAAATACTGACAGGGTTGTCTTCAGTGCCGCCATTCCTGTCGATCACCCCGAGATCACAAGCGCAAGAAACAGAGGGATTCCCGTTTTGCGGAGAAGCGAAGCTCTTGCCGAACTCGCCAATGATTCTCACCTGCTGGCAGTAGCCGGTGCTCACGGTAAAACTACTACGACTGCAATGACAGGATGGATACTTCAGGAAACCGGACATGACCCGACGGTTATGGTTGGCGGGGCAGTAAGCGCATGGGGCGGGAATTTCAGGCCAGGATCCAGACTGACGGTAGTTGAAGCCGATGAATATGACAGAGCGTTCCTGAGATTGAGACCCGAGTCTGCAGCTGTTACATCCTTCGCAATAGAACATCTGGAGTGTTACGGCACTCCTGAAGCACTGTCGGTTGCATTCGGAGTATTCCTTGAGATGACCCGTTCGGGGGGAACCGCAATAGTACCTTTCATTAACAGAGATCTTGCGAAATGGGCCGAAAGAATTGATAGAAATGTAATCACAACAGGGCCTGAAGGTTCAGTATTCTGCAGATTTCTGGAAGCTGATAAATGGCAGCAGAAATACATGATCGATGGTATCCAGGGGTATCTGCCCCTTCCGGGGAATCACAATCTGAGGAATGCAGAGACTGCTATTGCTCTTGCCTCAACAGCAGGTGTTGAAACTGCAGATTCGGTACTGGCCCTTGAATCATTTCCGGGGGTATCGCGAAGACTTGAGCGGATCGGAACCCTTGGTTCAGCGGTAGTTCTATCTGATTACGCTCATCATCCAGACGAGATCGAAGCTGCCCTCCAGGGGGTATCCCAGCTGACAGATGGAAAAACTGTCGTTGTATTCCAGCCGCATCTTTATTCCAGAACCGCAATCCAGTTCGAAGCTGCAGGTATGGCACTCAGCAGGGCTGATCATGTGCTTGTTCTGCCTATTTATCCAGCAAGGGAAAAACCGATACCAGGTGTAACCAGCAGGCTGGTAGTTGATGCATCAGCAAGAGCAGGCGGTAATTGCAGGTTATGCAAACCCGCTGATGTGAGGAAACTCCTGTTGGAGATAGAAGCAGAAATAATAGTCTTCATGGGGGCCGGCAGTATTGATCCACTTGCACGGAGGTTGTGCGACAATGGGCATTGAGCAGAAGAGCCTCATAGCTGAGATAGAATGGTTACAGATTAGAGGAGAATACTGGATGTATTTGACGATAATATGTAATCATTATAGCCAGATATGGGGTTTCTTATGCCGATGCTTCATTATCGGACAGCCTCCTGGAGAACTAGTGGAGGATGTTGAATGAAGGATCGTGGGAGGACCGCATTCTGGTTGCTGCTCGGTTCAGGGCTCATCGTTTTTGCTCTAGCCATGGGATACAGATGGTTCGAGCGGGGAGGTGCTTTTGATCTCGATACAGTGCGGATAAGAGGAGTACGGCAAGCAGACTCATCTGCGATCTGTCAGGTGGTGGGACCCCTGTTCGGGACATCTATCTGGCAGATAGATACTGATGAACTGCAGTATACGCTGTCTGATATTCCCGGTATCGATTCCGCGCATGTCAGTCGGGCACTTTTCACCTCTCTCATACTCGAGCTGAGGGTCTCAGAATCCGTTTTTGCGGTCAGTGACTCATCCGGAGTTACAGCAGTATCCTCCATTGGTGAGGTTCTTCCGCCCCGGTTCATTACGGATAGCCTTCCCGTTGTTGAATCACGGGAGGGAATTGATCCGGCAGTTTCCTTGGCGCTTGCTGCCTGGCTGGGGGCTTTTGATACGCAGCATGATTCTCTCTCATTCAAATATGCGGACAGAGGATTATCTGTATTTGTCAGCGATGGATACGAAGTACTTCTTGGTAATGATCGATTTTCCGAAAGATGGGCTTGTTATCAGCAGCTTGCATCTTCGATGTCAACTTCCGAAGGCTGGTATCAGGTGGATATGAGATATTCAGGTCAGGCCGTCCTGAGAAATGCACAGGGAAACACAGCATCTCAGGGGGGTGAAATATGAATCCTGAGATCCATGCCGGAATTGATGTAGGCAGCAAGAATGTCATCTGTGTCGTAGCGGAGGTCGATGAAGAGGGAATACTTCATATAACCGGGGCAGGTAAAGCGCCCACTTCAGGCAGCGTGATCGAGGGTGTGATCGTGGACCTTCCAGGTGCTGCCCAGGCGGTATCCCAGGCAATAGAAGAGGCTGAATCACTTTCATCATGGAAGATAGCTGAAACTGCCGTATCCATAAGCGGATCCCATGTAAGAGGGTTTCCTGGCCGAGGAACTGTAAACATAGAACGTGAAGATGAATTCGTTTCAGGGAAAGTGACCTGGTTGGATATTGAAGATGCAACAGAAACTGCACAGCTGATCAAGCTGCCAAGGGAATCCATGGTTCTCCGGACGGAGAAATGCGGATATACAATAGACGGTTCCAGCAGGCTTCTGCGGCCTCCTGTTGGTCTTCGAGCGGAGAGACTTACAGCTGACATTTACATGGTAACCGCTGACAGAACTGCAGTTCTTAACCTTGAACAGGTAATCCGTGATGCAGGAAAGAACGTTTCGGAGCTCTATCCCTCAGCATTTGCGTCTGCGAGATCCGTTCTGACTCCGGATGAAATGGAAATAGGGGTAGTACTCGCAGATATCGGCGCCGATACAACCGATATTGCTGTCTTCCATTCAGGTGTCCTGGCTCATCTTGCAGTTATCCCCTGCGGAGGGGAATCGATAACAAGAGCTCTGCAGGCGATTCGCATTCCCAGATACGAAGCTGAAAGACTGAAAATGGAATACATTGATCTGACCCGCAGGTCAAAAACAGATAACAGGGAAATAACAGTGAACTCTTTCGGCGGGAGGAGCACAATCCCGATTACGGATGAAGCAATAAATGAAATCGCATATAGAAGCGCAGGCAATCTTATTGGAGACATTCTCTGTGAACTCAAGCAGGCTGGAATACAGGAATCGGATCTGCCTGCGGGAATAGTTCTTTCAGGTGGAACGTCTTACCTCAGGGGATTAACCAGCATAGCCGCAAGGATCATAGGTATACCCGTTGAAGTTGGAAGTCCGGCCGGGGTAGATATGTCCTCTTCTTTAATAGGAAATGCTGAATTCGCTAACGCTGTAGGACTTGTACTGCTTTCACATGAAGAGGAGAGTGAATATGAGCAGAGGAGGATATCGAACCCGCTTGGCATTGCAGCGCAGCGATTAAAAGGATTGATAAGGAAACTGAGATAATGAACAGGGGAGGAAATATGATATCGCAAGAGGAAGGTCCCAGGCTCCAGATAGTTGATGTGGCCGAAGAATTTCACGGCAAGCCCAAGATAGTCGTTGTCGGGATCGGCGGATGCGGATGCAACGCCATTGACAGGATGTTGAGTGCTGACATCATTGGCGTTGAGTATATCGCATTGAATACTGATCTTCAGGCACTTCAGAACTGCGAACCGGATCTGAAAGTGCAGCTCGGTCCTAAGCTCACCGGAGGTCTGGGAGCTGGCGGAAATGTGGAAACAGGTGAGAGCTCCGCTGAGGAGAGCAGAGATGAGATCGAAGAAAGTCTCCAGGATTGCAGCATGGTTTTCATTGCTGCGGGCATGGGCGGTGGAACAGGTACCGGTGCAGCTCCAGTCGTGGCTCGCATCGCTAGAGACCTCAATGCCATTACAGTTGGTGTTGTAACCAGACCGTTCGAGATCGAGGGTTCCGTCAAGAAAAACAGAGCAGAGCAGGGCATATCAGCACTGAGGAAGGAAGTTGATACTCTTATCGTCATCCCTAACGACAGTCTGCGTCGTGAAGCCGGTGATGATGAGACGCTTTCGAATGCTCTGGAGAGAGGGAACAGGACTCTCAAAGATGCTGTAGAAGGCATAGCGAACATAATCTCATCTCCGGGACTTATGAACCTCGATTTTCAGGACATCAAGAAGGTTATTACAACCGGTGGAGGCGCGATGATGGGTACAGGCTGCTGCAACGGTGAACACCGTGCTTCCGAAGCTGCAAGCAGAGCCATATCGGACCCGCTTCTGGAGAATGTATCGATCGAGGGCGCGCAGTCGCTTCTTGTAAGTATACAGGCATCTTCAAGCATGAAATTCGCTGAGTTCCACGAAGCGGTGGAGATCGTTACAAAGGCTGTAGGACCGCAGGCTGACGTATCGCTGGGAACCAGCATTGTTGAAAGCATGGGTGATAAACTGAAAGTGACCGTAATAGCAACAGGTTTCGGCGAGGTTGAAGAGATGATTCTCGATTCAGACGACATAAGATTACCTGAGGGTCTGAAAGTCAAGAGTTCTTCAAGAGAAATTGAACGGGATAGAGTTCCCTTTATTCTTGGAGGTAACCGAAACGGTGGAAAGGAGGAAAGGAAAAAACATCCGCCATTCTTCAGAAGTTAGATGGAGATACTTTGAAGTAATATAACTACCGTTGTATCAAGCATATAGTAGTATCATCTAGCGGTATGCGTTACATTATCGTATATTACCCGCATCTAACAATGGAGGGTGACACAATGAGCAGAAAACCTGCAGCAGAATACTACGATGAACGTCGACGCAGGCTATTGGAAAATGAAACATGCACTCATACTGTATCAAAGCAAGGAATCTTCGAAATAATCCTTGCTTCACCCAGCGAATATCGCAACGCAATGTCCTCTCTTCGATTCCAGAGTCTTTTCAGACAGTTGGCTTCCTGGCCGGAAACCTGCTGCGAGAGGGCGTTTTATCCCGATAAAGATGAATTCCACTGGAGAAGCAGATACGGAAATCCTTCAATAACGCTTGAAACGGGCAAATCAATAAAACAGTGTGATCTGCTTGTCTTTGCCCCTACCAGTGAAGATGATTACCTGAGAATCCTGGAGATGATGAAGCTTTCCGGTATTGAGCAGAGGAGCTCCGAAAGAACCAGTAAATGGCCTCTGGTTATTGCAGGAGGAACACCCGTAACGGCTAACCCCATGCCTCTTTCCTTTTTCATGGATGCATTCGCAATAGGGGAGACCGAACCATCAATGGGACCAGTTCTGGATACGATAAAAAGCCTTGGTGCACAGGGTGCATCGAAGAGAAAGATCCTTCGGAGACTTGCCACACTGCCAGGAATGTACATTCCTTCCGTACATGACATACCTGGCAAAGTAAGCTCGATTATGCGTCAGTGGGCAGGTTCAGATGGAATGGGTATGACTTCCTTCATTCATTCTCCCGATTGCATAAATACTGATATATCAATGCTGGAGATCTCAAGGGGATGTTCTTTCAACTGCAAGTTCTGTCAGCCTGGATATGTCAGTCTTCCATATAGAGAGTCTAAACTGGAAGATCTGGAAAGTACTATTGCAAAACTGCCGGGCATCAAAAAGCTCGCTCTTCTTGGCAGTTCACCAAGATCCTATCCTGATATCCGCAAAGTCATAAAGGCAGCCAAAGAACGGAATCTTGAGATTATATTCTGCTCAAATAAGTATGAGGATCAGATTCATTCCGGCGAGGTCCCGGATGACCTAAGTGAGAAATCCATTGTACTATCTCCCGAAACGGGAACTGATTCCCTCAGGAGAGTTATTGGAAAGAAACTCACGAACAGTCAGCTGTTTGAATCTATCGAGAAGGAATATGATAATACCGTGAAAATCATCAAGATATATTTCATGATTGGTTTGCCCTTCGAGACTGATGCGGATAGAATTGCAATAGTTGATTTCGTTAAAGAAGTACGAGCCAGAACATCTCTACCAATCCGTGTTGATATAAATCCCTTCATACCAAAGCCATGGACTGCATTTCAATGGACTTCTATGGCGGCTCCAACCAACCTCAGGGAATGGATAGAATATCTCGAACCCAAGTTCAGGAAGATAAAGAAAGTTACAGTCAGATTCGGCGATCCGCGCAAGTCTCATATCAGAGCACTTCTTGCAAGAGGAGATCACCGAACGAGTATTGCCCTTGAAGAGAAACTTTCTGGCGTGGGATGGAATACAGCTTTCAAGAAAGCCGGCGTGAACATCAAATGGGTTCTGGAAGACATAGATCCTGAGACTTCTTTCGAATGGAGTTTCCTGAATATGGGCTTCGGCCACACCAGGCTTGCAAGGGAATATCACGCATCATTTTCTCTCAATCAGAACAGATTGAAAGATATGGAAAAGGAATCAGAACAGGAAGATTCTGATTAGATCCGATTTATTTATTTAATATGAAGAAGCGGGAATGTAGATCATTCCCGCCTTTCTTAACACAAAACCCCAGTTAGACTTTCTGAAATTTACCTGTTTTGAGACAACTGGTACATATCTTAACTTTTTTCGGCTTGCCATCAACCAGTATCCTTGCATTCTGAAGGTTTGGTTTCCAGACATGTTTTGTATGTCTGTTAGAATGGCTGACCCTGTTTCCAACTGAAGGACCTTTACCACAGATATCACATTTCCAGGACATATCTCAGCTCCTAATTGTATTGATATGACTCAAATAAGAATCAATTTAATAACTCAATTTTGGATATTTAGCAAGTCCCATGTTGTACAAGGGGTTGACAGATTCAATTTGAGTCCCATAATTACATTGTGTGTTACAGACTGCGGGGGCGACAGGTATCGACGGGTTCAGAAGCGGTCTGACGGTTGCATGTCGAGGTATCCGCTGCCTCGTTAAACTGGCGGATAGAAATAACTGCCGCATAAATACGGCACGCTGTTCCGAATAACAGGAGCAGCCGTCCTCCCCGGAATAGCTTTCCTTTCGGGGGCTGGGCGGAAGAAGGAAAGCTGGCTGTGAAGCCCCGTTCCCAGACGTAAGCAGCGAGATTAAATGGGAGCTAGGTCTGATAAGGCCGACCGGAGCCGAATCAGAATGACATTAATCCGGACTAAACATGTAGAGCCGACAGGTCCCTGATCTCGGACGCGGGTTCGAATCCCGCCGCCTCCACCATGAAAGCGAACACCCCCGAATGGGGGTTTTGCTTTCATAGAGAATAAGATGATTCGGACCTTCAACCGCAGGTTGAAATGGTGAGTTTACACTGAGCGAGTTTTGCGAGTCGAAGTGAA
>JAUVIR010000071.1 GCA_030592645.1 Candidatus Fermentibacterota bacterium
CATTAACAGGGAAAGTATGAACCGATCGATCCCGGAAACGAAGGTTGCTTACGATTCGGTACTTGAAGAGGCGATACAGCTTATTCAGAACAGAGTGCAACAGATTGCTGAAAAACACGAGGTAGATTCCAGGTGGCTTGCTTTGAAGTTGCTTGAAGACGATGAGTACGCAATTGGATTATGTGGTGATTCGGTTCCCTGTGATTCTCTGAAATCCGAAATAGAACATGTTGAAAAACATGTCGGTGATGATATGGATATCATCATGGCTGACGGAAGATACGGTTTCATTCATGGCCTTGCAAAGGATGTAGTTCATCGAACCAGTGAAGTTCGAAGGAATATATCCGATAGAATCGATATGGTGATTCTGAACAGAATTCTCGGGATACCTATCTTCCTTGGAGTCATGTACATGATGTTTGTCATCACGATACATGTTGGCGCACCTTTTATTGATTTCTTCGACGGTTTAACGGGAACTGTTTTCGTTGATGGATTCAGAGTTCTCCTTGAGATATTCAAATTACCGGAAATTCTGGTTACTTTCCTGTCAGACGGTATAGGCGGCGGCATTCAAACAGTATCAACTTTTATACCACCCATTTTTCTGATCTTCTTCTGCCTCTCTCTCCTTGAGGATTCAGGATACATGGCGCGAGCCGCATTCGTAATGGATCGGTTCCTCAGAATTATAGGTCTTCCGGGTAAAGCATTCATTCCAATGCTGGTGGGATTCGGGTGCAATGTTCCGGCGATAATGGCAACCCGCACACTCGAAAACAACAGAGACAGGATTCTCGCGATAATGATGAATCCATTCATGTCCTGTGGAGCCCGATTGCCGGTCTATACTCTTTTCGTAGCGGCATTCTTTCCGAGACAGGGAGGTCCTGTACTGTTCAGTCTGTACATGGTGGGAATCCTTCTGGCTGTGGGAACCGGGCTTCTTTTCAAGAGAACGATCCTTCAGGGTGAGACATCAACCTTTGTAATGGAGCTGCCCCCGTATCATCTCCCGACATTCAGAGGAATAATGTACCACACGATCTACAGGCTGAAGAGTTTCATACTAAGAGCAGGTAAGGTGATCATCGTGGTTGTCATCATCCTCAGTTTTCTTGGTTCAATCGGAACGGACGGCAGCTTCGGAAACCAGGATTCAGAAAACTCTGTTCTTTCTGCGATCAGTAAAGCAATAGCTCCCATATTCTACCCCATGGGCCTTACTTCTGATAACTGGCCAGCAGCTGTCGGCCTGTTCACAGGTATCTTCGCTAAGGAAGCTGTTGTTGGTACACTCGATACACTGTACAGTGGAATGAATACACAGGAGAGCAGCTCCTACGTAGAAGAAGAACCTTTCGATTTCTGGGCCCGAATCGCTGAATCCTTTGCCGCTATCCCGAATGGTTTCAGGGATTTCGGAGGAGCGCTAAGAGATCCGATGGGTGTTGAGATAAGCGATGATCTGAGCAATACGGAGGATGCCGCAGAGATAATAGAGATTGAAACCAGTACTCTAACCGCCATACAGAAACACTTCAATGGAAAAGTGGGCGCTTACGCCTACCTCCTGTTCATACTTATCTACGCACCATGCGTAGCGGCTATTGCGGCCATCTACCGCGAAACGAATCTCCGCTGGGCGATGTTTTCCACGATCTATCTCAGTCTTCTTGCATGGGTGATAAGCACTCTCTTCTACCAGATAGGAACATTTACTGACAACCCGGCCAGTTCTGCAATGTGGATCGTGATCTCCTTTGGAATTCTTGGATTGATTTACACCAGCCTGAAGCTTATGTCCAGAAGAATGAAAGTTGCCGCGTAATGCTGACAGAAGTGCTTAAGCTGCTCAAGAAGCACAGGAGGCTCTCTCTGCTCGAAATTGCAGGTTACTTCAGAATGGAACCGGCCGCGTTGGAGCCCGTTCTTGATATTCTTCTGAGGAAGAAAAGGATCCGGGTCGTATCCGCAGAATGCTCCACGGCTGGTTCGTGCAAAGGTTGTTCCTGCTCAAGCAAAGAAGATATGCTTTCATTCGAAATAGCGAATAAGTAAGCCCGGTCAAACAGGGATAGGTAAACCAGATCATATCCAGGAATCATTGATTATGTCCATATTTTTCTGTGAATCTATAAAGGTCGTTTAGTCAAGAAGGGCATCATCGCCTCAATTGGATTTTGTTGTAACCCCAAACACAATCACTCTATAGGAGAAAGATGATGGTTAATGGTGAATTCACACAATAGGAGGGTAATGTCCATAGGCTTCCTTGAGATTAAGAATGCAATTCTAAAACTGCTTAAGGAAGCTCTGCTGAAAGTTGTTATAGGGTCGTTCTACACACCGTAACTGCCTCAAGTAAAGAACCTTTACGACTCATGCTTGTATGATATGCTTTCATTCGAGATAGCGGGTGAGTAAATTAATACTCTGATCATTTCAGATGGAATATGGTCCCGGAATGAGTCTCCATCCCCATATGTATTCCAGCACTGTCCAGAATAGAAGAAGAGAAGCAACAGACAGAACCATCTTCCGGCTTGTTCCCAGGGTTTTTCCGGTGAGAAACACTGCCAGTATCCCAAGGATAAGCGCGGCTCCTGCAGACACAAATGTACTCCAATGGGTTCTCGAGAGATGTTCGTACTGGTAGATCATCCACATATGCAGGCTCCAGATACCGGTAAAATGTCCGAATGCGAACCCGTATGATTGTCGCAAACCATTCTGAAGAAGCATTACGACAAGCATGACGATAAGTACTATCAGAACAGGCAGATATTGTATATCCGCAATAACCAGATGGGTTCTCACTTCCAGAAATTCGCCGAAAAAACCCCACAGTAACAATCCTGATACTATTCCGAACATGTTTCGAGTAAATGTGCTGAATTTCTTTCTTCCCGAAAGAGCAATAGCAACAGGTGCCATAACTGCAAACATGATTCCTACGGCAGAATAGAATGCCGGCGATATCCTGGAGGAAAATACAAGAAGCATATAGGTTGCTCCGAATGCAGCCAGTGTAATCAGGAACGTTTTCAAATAGATTCTTTTCATCAGCTTTTCCTTTCCCTCAACCTTCATATCACCTTAGTTGATTAATCCGATGTATGACCGGCAAAGAGCTGTAACTTCAGTAAACCCCGGGGATTATTCTTTTGGTTCTCTTCATATAATCCTCATACTTCTGACCGAATTCCTCTGCCATCATCTTTTCCTCATCATTTATTCTGATAACATATAGTGTTGTCCAAGCCAGGACTCCTACTATTCCAACAATCCAGTTTGATAATATCAGCCATTGGCAGATTACCCAGATCCATATTTGAGTATACATGGGATGTCTGATGTATTTGTAAGGGCCATCTGTAACCAGTTCATGATTTCTTCTGATTTCCAATATTGGAGACCAGTTCCTGCCCAGCGTTCTATGAACCCGCCAGAATAGAACCAGTCCGAATCCAAAACCTGCTAATCCAATCCACCGAACCACATCGGGTAAACCCATATTGAAACAGTCAAGCCACGGGGTAAAGATATACATCATTGGCATCAGCATCATTCCAACAGCAACAATAAGAACAAGGATTATTTCTCTTTTTGTTTTATTTGATTTTACTTTTTCTGTTTTCTTATACCTTAATTTATGTGGCGTTCTAACTAATCCATTACCCAGCCATAGAATCATGAATATGATTTTAAACATCATTTTTCAATCCCGCCTTCCCGGATTCTTCACCGGGAAAGTATCCCGCTGATTATCAGAACACCGCTTTTATCGAACCCCATGTATCCTGCTCCAGTGCCAGGGGGAGTTCCAGCCTGAGATACGGACTGTTGCCTGAGGTCTCCCGCGAGTGGAACTTGGTCCATGGGTATACACCTGACACCTGCATGACAATTCCGTGATTCTCTATTGCCTCATCAAGCCATGCCTGAACCAGATCGGTTACATCGACTCCGACCCATCCTTCAGTTAAGTAATAATATGACTGCCAGGATGTTGAGCCGTGCTGCACATGGGCTCCGTTCCAGCTCTCATCCCAGGATTCCGTCGCATGATAGAATTCCGTGTAAGTTCCAGAACCGGAAGGACACTGAAAGTAAATATTTATATAAAGTGTCGCACTCGTCGCCGTTGCTCCCATGTGCTCCGAAAAATCCCACAGCATCATAGCTCTCTCATCGGGATGCCCGCTGGCGGGTTTGTTCGCGATCTGCATGTAGTTCAGACTTCCGTAACATCCACCTGACGGGAGCGTGTAAGTATCCGCAATTGGTAACAGGTCGAACGTATCACTCAAACCGGCTCCGATAATCAAAAGAACAACTGCTATATATTTCATTTCTGATCCTTTCAATAGGCCAGGCCAAGCCTTACGGTCAATACAGAGGCGTCTTCATTCAATCCGTCCGGAGTGGTGACCGGGACACGATAATCCAGAGTTATGTAGGTGTCCGGACTGCCTATGCAGGTTTTAACTCCACCTGTAATCCATGAGAATTCGTAATCACCTGAATCGGCATTACTCCAGCGATCCCAGCTCTGGTAACTGAGATACGATGTAATCGAAGGAATCTCCTCCGACTTGGTGTTGAAGCTGTAACCGGCTTGAGCAAGCAGGCACATGTTCTCAACGTTTTCGCCTGTATTGGAGCAGCCAGCAGGACGCATTCCAGGCAGTATACCTTCTACTTGTATCATCTCGGCTCTCACAGCTATCCCGTCTGCTTCATAGTCGAGACCGAAACCGTACCTCGATGCATCTTCGTATCCTTCATTTCCCGGATTCATTTCCATGGCAAGATCGTTATAGAATCCACCTATCGTGAGCCCCTCCACAGGAAGCCGGTAGAATAGCGCTAAGTTGGCGTCATGCTCTTCGTTGATTGTTCCGGTATTCCCGTTGGCATATACGATCTGGGCTTCAAGACCTCCGATAGCACCAAGACTTAAGTCAGTTTCCAGAAGGGCTCCCAGCGGATGACATGATGGTGAAACTGCTTTCCTGAACATCGGTTTCTCCGCTGTAAGCGTTTGACCGCAGTCGCAGCCAAGTTCAAAACCTCTCCGAACATGGAACATTCCCATTCCCAGAACGATTCTCTCATCTCCAAGCGGGGATACACGTATTCCTGCTTCCATGAGAGCCATGGTCATTCCGCTTCCCAGACAGCTGGCAAGACCGAATGATGCTTCATACTCGATCAATTCACCTGCAGCGCCTGAGATTTCGATTGTGGCTTTCCGAATTCTGAAACGATTCGAAGCGCCTACGAACACTCCCGATTCGTTGTAACTGGAATCCTGAGACATACTCAGATAATCAATCAGGATATGGCCGCCGATCTCGGGCATCTCCAATTCCAGAGCCATCGAAGAAACAGTAAAGCACAGTACTGCTACAACAGACAACGGTTTCATCTTATTCCTTTCGTTGTGTGTTTGAATTTAGAGTAATACTAAAATTTTAGATATATCTTAATCTATTAGACTAATCTAACTTTGAAATTATCTTTGTCAACCAACTCCTCCCGATCACATGCGGCATTATTCTGCCTGGTAATTTGAATGCTAATCAAGGGACAAGAGTCAGAATGGCTTTTGCGACTGAATACATGCAGCTTCAGTGTCCTCGCCTATCAGCACGGACTCATTAACCTGGAAACTGGTCTTAAGGGTATACCTTTATGTGTATTCACCACCCTGATGCTGCCCGATACGAGGGAAGCATTGATTATCCGGGTCAGCCGGAAACGAGGTTTGAAATCACTGGCAACTACATGGTCAGGGAAATGGAGACTTATCCGGTTCGAAGTATCAGGTCCTTCAGGGGCGGCAGCAGGGCGCTCAGGAAAACACCGTCCACCGAAGATTCCTTTTATGAGAGATGACTGGTGATACATTTGAATTATGTTTAATATACTTCCTACCGTATGATGTTGTAAGAGTCGCCGCACTTGAGGGGATATCTAATGGAATCTATGACAGGCTTCGGCCGAGCTGAAACCGCTGGTGATGGTTTCACCGTGACGGTTGAGGCTAAATCGCTTAATAATAAAAGTCTCAGTCTTTCACTGAAACTGCCCGAAGTAATCTCCATCATGGAACCTGAGGTAAGGAAAACCGTCGGCGGCATGTTTGACAGGGGACGCATAAGGCTGGATGCGGCCGTTGAGTTAAGCGGAGACAGCGGTTCCCGCGTATCGGTCAATATGGAAGCAGTCAGATTCTTCATCACCACTGCGGAGCTTCTTTCGAAGGATAACGAATGCGTTGGAGGAATATCCGCCGGCGAGCTTCTCAGTCTGCCTGGAGTTGTTGAAAGAACTGATCCATCGATGCTCGATCGCAAGGAACTGACGGCAGCGTTCAGGAGAGCCATATCCCTGGCACTTGAAGAGCTCAGAGAGAACCGGCTTCGGGAGGGAGCAGCACTTGCACCTCTTTTCCGGGAAGGATTTTCAAATATCAGAGAACTGACCGCTCCCGTTCTCGCGCAGCAGAAGGAAACCGTGGCGGAAAGATACGAACGGCTCAAAATAAGAATATCAGATCTTCTTGATGATTCCCGGCTGGACGAGGATCGTATGATGCAGGAACTCGCACTTCTGGCGGACAGGTCCGACGTGACCGAGGAGGTACAGAGATTGCTGTGCCACCTTGACTATGCCGTTGAAATAGTAGATTCTGATGACGGTCCCATCGGGCGGAAGCTGGAATTTCTTATCCAGGAAATGCACCGTGAAATGAATACGATGGGAGCAAAAGTTGATGATCCTGAACAGTCATTCAAGGTTATACAGATGAAGAATATCCTTTCATCACTGAAGGAACAGGCTGCAAATATTGAATAATTCTCCCGGTCAATTGATAGTACTTGCAGGACCTTCGGGGGCTGGCAAGACTACACTTGCCCATCATCTTGTCGAGACATTCGATTTTACGGCGTTCTCCGTTTCAACAACAACAAGACCGCTGCGCGGCTCGGAGATTGAAGGGGTGGATTACTTCTTCGTAAGCAGGAAAAAGTTTCTCCGGATGATAGAAAACGAATATTTCCTTGAGTATGCGGAGGTTCACGGGCATCTTTACGGAACCTCAAGAGAATTGGTTGCAAAAGAAATTTCCCGTGGCGGCACTGTTATTCTTGATATAGATGTTCAGGGGGCACTTCAGATAAAGGAAGTTTTTCCGGCTTCCATACTCATTTTCATCCTGCCCCCTTCCCCGGGCGTACTGTCGGGCAGGCTCAACTCCAGAAATACTGATGATCTGGATGTTGTTCAGAAAAGGATGGAAATGGCAGCATGGGAGATCAGCTGGATCGGTTCGTTTGATTATTATCTCTGCAACAGCCGTCTTGATGATTCCCTCCTGAACGTCGAATCGATACTGCGCGGCTGCCGGCTGAAGATGGTTAATACCAGCTTTCCTCAGGAAGTTATTGCCTTCACTCCCGATCGTTTTGCCGGTCTTGAACACTGGCATGGCAGAAGGGTGATAGTAACATCAGGACCCACGAGGGAAGCTCTGGATCGTGTTCGATTCATTTCCAACAGGTCAAGCGGCCAGATGGGATGCAGTATGGCGATGGCCTTTCGTGATGCCGGCGCTGATGTCCTGTTCGTCAGCGGTCCTGCCTGCATCTCCCGTCCTTCCGGAGTGGACACAGTTCCCGTTGAAACGGCGCAGGAAATGCTTGATGTCCTGGTCAGTGAAGTTGAAAAAGCTGACCTCCTGGTAATGGCAGCTGCAGTTTCTGATTTCAGACCTTCCGTCTTTCATGACGGGAAAACCGAGAGATCCGGAACCCTCCGGATCGAGCTTGAGGCGACTCCCGATATTCTGTCCGAACTTGACAGAACGATAGACAATATGTGCCCGGTGATGGCCTTTGCTCTTGAATTCGGACCCGATGGAGAAAAGCGCGCGCTGGGGAAAATGAAACGCAAAGGAGCGGTCGCCATTTTCTATAACCCAGGGGATGCTCCAGGGGCCGGGATGGAGACATCCTCCAACCAGGGAAAACTCATCTTCAGCGATGGCAGTTACGTCGAAGTCAAGCGTTCTTCGAAAAGGTATATTGCAGAGCTTCTGACCGCTGCAATGGGTAGATATTTTACGAAAGGTAATGAAAGTTAATGGCAGAAAGCAGGGATACCGGCGCACGCGGTGGCAGGAAAGATCCATTCTGGAATTCGGTGGCAAGTTTCGGTATGGATGATATTTTTGTGCTTCCCGAATGGATTTCCGAACTGAAAGGCGAAAAGACCGCTTCAGTAATAACTGTAGAAGAAAGCGGAAGCATAACTCTCGAACTGGCTGCGCTCATTTCAAGAGTAGGTGATTGCCGGGGCTGCAGACTCTCTGAAGAACGGAATACGATAGTCTTCGGCGGAGGAAACCCGTCCGCGGGGATACTTTTCATCGGTGAGGGACCCGGTGCCAACGAGGATATTCAGGGAGAGCCGTTCGTAGGCCGTGCGGGGAAACTTCTTGATAGAATACTGGCTGCAATCGATCTGAATAGAGATACTGTGTTCATCACGAACATCGTGAAGTGCAGGCCTCCTGGAAACAGAACACCTTCTAAAGATGAAGTTGCCGCATGCTGGTGGATACTTGAAGAGCAGATAAGAATTATGCGGCCGGGAGTTATTGTCGCTCTGGGCGCTCCGGCCAGCAGAACAATGACAGGAAGCAGCGAGGGTATAGGTAAACTCAGAGGGA